>JACSRL010000773.1 GCA_014879765.1 Anaerolinea sp.
CTCACACCTTCTCCAGCTCGAACCAGTTCGGCCCCGCCTCCACATCCACCGTCAGCCCGGCGTCCAGCGTATATGCCCCTTCCATCACCTGGCGCACCAGCGCGGCCGCCGCGGCCAGCTCGTCGTCGGGGACTTCCAGCACCAGCTCGTCGTGGACTTGCAGCAACATGCGGCTTTTCAATCCCCGCTCGGCCAGCGCGGCGTGCAGGCGCACCATGGCGATCTTGATGATGTCGGCCGCGGTGCCCTGGATGGGGTGGTTGATGGCGGCACGCTCGGCCTGTTGACGATCGACTGCCGAGCCACTGCGGTTCTTCAGGATCGGGAAGTAGCGCCGCCGGCCCAGCAGCGTCTCCACATAGCCCTGCTCCTTGGCCTTGGCGATGGTCTCGTCCACGTAGCGGCGGATGCCGGGGTAGGTTTGGAAATAGGCGTCGAGAAAGGCCTGCGCCTCGCCGCGGCTGAGGCTGGTGCGGCTGGCCAGGCCAAAGGCGCTGACGCCGTAGCTGGTGGCGAAGTTGACCATCTTGGCGATGCTGCGCTGCTCCGTGGTCACCTGCTCCGGCGGCACGTGGTAGATGGTGGCGGCCGTGGCGCGGTGGATATCCGCGCCGGCGCGGAACGCGGCCAGCATGGCCGCGTCCTGCGAGATGTGGGCCAGCACGCGCAGCTCCACCTGGGTGTAGTCGGTGGAGAGCAGCTTGCAGCCGGGCGCAGCCACGAAGGCGCGGCGGATCTCTCGGCCCAACTCGCTGCGCACGGGGATGTTCTGCAAGTTGGGGTTGTTGCTGCTGAGGCGCCCGGTCTCGGAGCCGGCCTGGTTGAAGCTGGTGTGCAGCCGGCCGGTGCGCGGGTTGACCTGCGCGGGCAGCGCGTCCACGTAGGTGCTGACCAATTTGCTGATCTGGCGCTGCTCCAGGATCAGATCGATCACCGGATGCAGCCCCTTGAAATCCTCCAGCACGCCGGCCGCGGTGGAATAGTGGCCCGACTGTGTCTTTTTTAGCCCCTGCGTGGGCAGGCCCAACGAGCCGAAGAGCACGTCGGAAAGCTGCTGGGTGGAGTTGACGTTGAATACATAGCCCACCAGCCGGTAGATCTCCTGCTCGATCTCCAGCAGCCGGCGGCGCAGTTCCTTGGACATCTGCTGCAAAAAGGGCGCGTCCAGCAGGATGCCGGCCATCTGCATGGCCACCAGCACCGGCGTCAGCGGCATCTCCAGGTCACGAAAGAGCCCGGTCAGCTTCAGCTCGTCCAACTCCTGGCGCAGCAGCGGAACCAGCCGCCAGGTCGCGTCGCTGTCGGCCGCGGCATAGCGGGCCGCGATGGCAATCGGCACGGCGTCCATGGTCTTTTGGCTCTTGCCTGTGCCGATCAACTCGCTGATGGGCGTCATCTCCATGCCCAGCCGCTGCCAGGCCACGTTTTTCAGCCCCAGCCCGCGGCTGCCCGGATCGATCAGCCATTGGGCGATCATGGTGTCGAAGAGCGGTCCGGCCACATGGATGCCGTAGCGCGCCAGCATGGTCAGGTCGTACTCGGCGTTGTGCGCGGCCTTCTCGCTGGCCGCATCCTCCAGCGCCGGCCTCAAGGCGTCCAGAACTGTCTGGAGCGGAAGCTGAGCATTGTCAATTGTCAATTGTCCATTGTCAATTGTCAATTGAGCATTGTCCATTGTCAATTGAGCATTGTCCATTGTCAATTGTCCATTGTCAATTGTCAATTGGTGCCCCACCGGCACGTAGGCCGACTGCCCCTCGCCCCAGGCCAGGGCGATGCCCACCAGCTCGGCCTGTTGCGCGTCGGTGTTGGTGGTCTCGGTGTCGAAGGCGATCAGCGGCGCGGCCTGCAGGGTCTGCACCAGCTCGGCCAGGGCTGCGTGGCTGGCGACGACGATGTAGGGCGAGGGCTCGGCCGCTGGCTGTTCCACCGCGGCTTCGGCGCCGAAAAGCGCCAGTTGACCCCCCGGCCCGGCCGCGGCCGGCGGCAGTGTACGGGTGCTGGGGGGCAGGCGGTCGAGCAGCGTGCGGAACTCCAGCTCGCGGAAGAGCTCGCTGACCTTTTCCTGGTCGTAGTCCTGCACGCGACAGGCTGCCAGGTCCAGCGCCACGCCCGGCACGTCGGTGACGATGGTCACCAGGTGTTTGCTGAGATAGGCGCTCTCGCGGCCAGCCTCCAGCGCGGCGCGCGTGCGCTTGGCTGTGATCTGCTCCAGGTGCTGGTAGACGCCATCGACGCTGCCGTAGGTCTGGATCAGGTCAGTAGCGCCCTTTTCGCCCACCCCCTTGACCCCCGGCACGTTGTCGGAAGTGTCGCCCAACAGCGCCTTGAGGTCGATGAGCTGCCGCGGGGCCAGCCCCCAGCGTTCCTGCACCGTCGCCGGCGTGTAGATGATGGTGTCGCTGAACTTGCGGCCGCTGGTGAGCACGCTGGTATGATCGGTGACCACCTGCACGATGTCGCGGTCGCCGGTGACGATGGTGGTGGCGACTCCCTGCGCCTCGGCCTGGCGGGCCAGCGTGCCCAGCACATCGTCGGCCTCGTAGCCTTCGCGGGTGAAGATGGGGATGTTCAGCGCCTGGACGATCTCCTGGATGCGCGTTACTTGCAGGCGCAGGTCGTCGGGCATGCGCTCGCGGGTGCCCTTGTAATCGGCATACTCCTGGTGGCGGAAGGTTTTGCCCACATCGAAGGCCACGGCCACATAGTCCGGCTGCTGCTCGCGCAGGGTGTTGAGCAACATGGAGAAAAAGCCAAAGGTCGCGTTGGTCGGCTCGCCGCTGCGGGTGGCCATGGTGGCCGGCAGGGCGTGGTAGGCGCGAAAGGCCAGCGAGTGGCCGTCAATCAGAAGCAGTTTCACCATGCACCTCATCCGTCTGCGGCAGTTTTTCCAACATCATCAACGTTGCTGCCTGCAACTCAGCTATTTTGCCAACAACGACATCCCACACGATCTCGTAGTCAACACCGAAATACCCGTGGATCAAGCGATTGCGCATTGCAGACATAGCACGCCAATCTATCTGACTTTGCCCATGCTTCAAATCATCGGGGAGCTAACCAGCGGCCTCGCCGATGATCTCCAGGCTGCGCACAAAGGCGCGCTTTCGCACGGGATCGTACAGGAATTCGTCCAGAGAGATCAGAGCACTTTGGGTTAGCAAGAAGCCTGTTTCGTCCAGGATGTGCCGTAGGACATCATTAGGAGACGGCGACATACTCTGCCTCGTTCACGATAGATGATTTCATGTACGGGCTAAGCGACTCAGGTGTGACCAACTCAACCGGACGATTGAACAAATCCTCTAGCAGGAAATTTAGCGCCATGAAGTTGTCGAAGGACTTACGACCTGTCTCAAACTCGACCAGAACATCGACATCGCTGTGAGCATCTTGCTCTCGACGAACGAAGGAACCAAACAGGCCGAGTCTGGCAACGCCCAGAGACCTGACTTGTTTCTGGTTCGCATTGATCAAAGCAAAAATCTGCTGCTTGTCCGAAACTGCTGGCTTCATGGCCCGATACTCCGTCAACGCCTGATCTCCACCTGCCCGGCCGCCACCAGATCCTTCACCTGGGCTATCTCGGCGATGTCAGGCATCATGCGGAAGGTGCGGCCGGCGTCCAGGCGAAAATAGCCCGTGGGCAGCTCAAGCAGGATGTTGTGCTCGGTCTTGTTGTGTACCGTGATGAAATGCGTCGGGTCCCAGTCGCGCTCCAACTGGCTGGGCTTGCGCGGTTTGAGAAGGGGCATACGAACCTCCGTGGGCAGTAGCTGTGATGCGTGATGCGTGAAACGTGAAACGTGATGCGTGAAACGTGATGCGTGAAACGTGACCCGCAGGGGTGAAACGTGAAACGTGATGCGTGACCCGCAGGGGTGAAACGTGACCCGCAGGGGTGATGCGTGACCCGCAGGGGTGATGCGTGACCCGCAGGGGTGATCGTGACCCGCAGGGGTGATCGTGACCCGCAGGGGTGATGCGTGATGTGATGTGTGTCCGTGATGCGTGATGCGTGAAACGTGAAACGTGACCCGCAGGGGTGATCGTGACCCGCAGGGGTGATGCGTGATGTGATGTGTGTCTGTGA
>JACSRL010000582.1 GCA_014879765.1 Anaerolinea sp.
TGGTGGCGGGCGGCGTGGTGGCGCTGATGTCGTTCAGCGGCGGCGGGCTGGGTGCGCTGACCAGCAGCGACCGGCCGGGGGGCGGCGATGGGCGCATGTTCGTGCCGCTGTTCGAGGCGACGACGCGCTGGGAGCACTACACCATGTTCTCCTGGGCGCATCTGCTGGACTGGCTGAACATGCAGCTATTGACCGCGCCGGTGACGCTGGGCGGGCTGGCCATCATGGGCGGCGCGCTGCTGGCCGCGCACCTGTCGCGGCCAGTGAACTCGCAGCCTGGCACAGCGAAGCATGCCGAAGCAAACTCGGAAGGGCAGGCGTTGGTGTTCTTGGCGCTATGCACCGGGCTCTATTGGCTGTTCACCTGGGTGTGGAACCCCGATTACGGCGGCCAGCGCGATTGGGATCTGTTCAGCCTGGCGGCGATCCCCAGCACGCTGCTGCTGGCGCGGCTGCTGCCCAAGGTTCTGTCTGACCGGGGTCAACTGGCCCAGGCCGGGCTGATGTTGACCACAGTCAGCGCGATGCATACAATGGCCTGGATCTATCAGAACACGCGGCCGTGGGAATGGCCGTAGAAAGATTTCTGGTAGCTGCTCATGGTCACCAGACCGTTGCAACGCCATAGCGTCGGATCTGTTCATCAGCAGTCAGGATGGTCATGTCTCCGTGCAGCGCCTGGCCGATCAGCAGCCGGTCGAATGGGTCGCGATGCAGCCAGGGAAGTGCTATAACAGCCTGACAGTGCCCTTTCTCGATGGGCAGCCAGCGAATGTCGTTGATCTGTAGCTCTCGCTCGAAGCTCAGTTGCCAATCGCCGGCCAGGAGCAACTTGCCGATGCTTTGCTTGATGCAGATCTCCCAGTAGCTGGCCGCGCTCAGAAAGAGCTGATTGTTGGTGTCCAGAAAGGCATCTCTGGCGCGCTGGCTGAGCTTTTGGTTGCTGACCGCCCAGAGAAAGACCTGTGTGTCCAACAGCAGCTTCATGGCATAGTTTCCTCCAAGTCCTCCAAAGGCGCGTTGAAATCGTCAGCCATGAACTGCACCATGCCTTCGGCGCCGCCAATCCTGCGCTGTGGGCGCGCCTCTGGCACAACGACCAGTTTTACCAAAGGTTGTTTTCCTTTGGCGATAATAACTTCTTCGCCAGCAAGGGCTGCCTGAATCAACCGGGATAGATTGGTCTTTGCTTCGTGAATAGTTACCTGATGCATGGTATTATTTTAGCTAAGTTACTTAGCTAAGTCAACTTTCAGCAACCACAAAGGCAAACGATGAACGATACTGCGACTATTCAAGCGCTGCTCCGTGAAGCCAACCTCGATGGCTGGCTGTTGTTCGACTTCCGCGGCATGAACCCCATCGCGGCCAGCATTGCCCCGCTGCCGCCTCAGGCCATGTTCAGCCGGCGCTGGGCCTACTGGATCCCAACCCAAGGGGAGCCGCAGTGGCTGGTACATGCCATCGAACTGGCGCCCTTCCGCGACTGGCCGGTGCAGCCGCGTTTCTACGTGCGCTGGCAGGAGATGGAAGAGCAGCTCGCGGCCATGCTGGGCGACGCACGCCGTATCGCCATGGAGTACTCGCCCCGCTGCGCCATCCCCTACGTCAGCCGCGTCGACGCCGGCACGCTGGAGATGATGCGCAGCCTGGGCGTGGAGGTGGTCACATCGGCCGACCTGGTGCAGGCGGTGGAGGCGCGGCTCTCCCCAGCGCAGATCGACGGCCACCGCCGCGCCGCGGCCGCGCTGCTGCGCATCAAGGACGAGGCCTTCGACCACGTCGCCCAGGCGCTGCGCAGCGGCCAGTCCATCAGCGAGTACAGCGTGCAGCAGTGGATCGCTGAGCGCATCGCCGCGGCCGGGCTGGTGGCCGACCACGACCCCATCGTCGCGGTCAACGGGCACGCGGCCGACCCGCACTACATCCCCACCGCCCAGCGTCACGCCCCCATCGAGCGCGGCGATTTCCTGCTGCTGGACCTGTGGGCCAGGGAGACCACGCCCGATGCGATCATGGGCGACATCACCTGGGTGGCGCTGTGCAGCGACCAGGCGCCGCAGCGCTACCAGCACATCGCCGATATCGTCGCCGACGCGCGCGACGCGTGCGTGGCCTTCATCCAGCAGGAGATGGCCGCGGGCCGGCCGGTGCGCGGCTGCGACGCCGACGACGTCTGCCGCGGGGTGATCGAACGGGCCGGCTATGGCCGCTATTTCATCCACCGCACCGGGCACTCGCTGGGCACGGCCGGCCACGGCAACGGCGCGCACCTGGACAACCTGGAGACCAACGACACCCGCCGCCTGCTGCCCGGCACCGCCTTCACCATCGAACCGGGCATCTACCTCCCCGGCGACTTCGGCGTGCGCCTGGAGATCGATGTGCTGGTCCACGAGAGCGGCATCGAGATCACCACCCTGCCGTTGCAGCGGGAGA
This sequence comes from Anaerolinea sp., assembly GCA_014879765.1. Taxonomy (GTDB): domain Bacteria; phylum Chloroflexota; class Anaerolineae; order JAAEKA01; family JAAEKA01; genus JAAEKA01. The sequence continues at coordinate 2,440 of JACSRL010000582.1, forward strand.
TCATACGGCTGCTGTAGATATGTCTCAAGCGACCCATCCATTCTCACCTGTTGCCCTGTTCGTCACCTGTCTGGTGGACCTGTACCGGCCGGAGGTGGGCGAGGCCACAGTGGCGCTGCTGGAAAGGCAGGGGCTGGCCGTCGAGTTCCCGCTGGAGCAAACCTGCTGCGGCGCGCTGGCGCATCAGGCCGGCTGGCGGCCGGAGGCGCTGAGCCTGGCCCGGCGCTGGGTCGGGATCTTCGAGCCCTTCGCGGCCATCGTCTCCCCCTCGCCGGTCTGCGTGGCCCACGTGCGCCACGAGCTTTCGCGGCTGCTGGCCGCCGAGCCTGAGTGGCAACGCCGCGCCGAGGCCGTGGCCGCCCGCACCTATGAGCTGAGCGAATATCTGGTGGACGTGCTGGGCGTGACCGATCTGGGCGCGCACTTCGACGGCAAGATCACCTACCAGCCGGCCTGCCAGCAGTTGCGCATGCTGCGCAGCGATGGGCAGGCCCGCGCGCTGTTGGCCGAGCTCGCTGGCGTCGAGGAGCGACCGCTGGCCGACGCCGAGTCCTGCTGCGGCTTCGGCGGGCTGCTGGCCGCCCCATCCGGCGTGCCGCCGATCGCCACCGCCATGGCCGACCGCAAGGCTCGCGCCATCGACGCCAGCAAGGCCGATCTGGTGGTGACCGGCGAGACCGGCTGTGCCTTGCACATGGCCGGCGCGCTGAGCCGGCGCGGCAGTTCGTGCCACGCCGTGCATCTGGCCGAGCTGCTAGCCGGGACGAGTTCACAAACATGACTCTTTTCTGGAATGCCCTTGACGCGTTGGCGCAGGCCCACCAGATCGTCATCGACCGGCCTGCGGGGTCGACTCACCCCCGCCAGCCAGGCATGGTCTACCCGCTGGACTACGGCTATCTGGTCGGTACCACGGCCGGCGACGGCGACGGCATCGACGCGTGGGTCGGCAGCCTGGCCGATCGCGCCGTGACCGGCATCGCCTGCACCGCCGACATGCACAAGCGCGATGTGGAGATCAAACTGCTGGTGGGCTGCACGGCTGAGGAGATGGCCGCTATTCAGTCGTTCCTAAATTCCCATGGGTTAGGCTGCGTCGTGATCAGCCGGCCTGCGAGGTTCCCATGACAGAAATCAACGTCTCCGGTTTTCGTTTCGCCGGCGTGGCCTGTGGCCTCAAGCCGCAGACCGCGGCCTACGGTGGCCGCGCGCTGGACTTGGCGCTGGTGGTCAGCGACGCGCCCTGTGCGGCGGCTGGCGTCTTCACCCAGAACCGCTTCCCCGCTGCGCCGGTGCTCTACGACCAGCAAGCCTTGCAGGCGAACCCGGCCGCCGTGCGCGCGGTGGTGATCAACGCGGGCAACGCCAATGCCTGCACCGGCGCGCAGGGGCTGGCCGACGCGGCGCGCATGGCCGCGCTGGCCGAGGCCGCGTTGGAGCTGCCGGCCGGCTCCGCGCTGGTCATGTCCACCGGCGTGATCGGCCTGCCGCTGCCGATGGAGAAAATCGAGGCAGGCATTCAAACCGCTGTGGCCGGTCTTTGCGCAGCACCCCGGCGGGGCCGACCGAGCCACGACACACCCACCGCTGTGGCCGGTCTCCGACCGAGCCACGACACACTCACCGCTGTGGCCGGTCTCCGACCGAGCCA
>JACSRL010000374.1 GCA_014879765.1 Anaerolinea sp.
TCCCACAAAGCGAGGCTATCTGCAAATTTCCCCCGCAACCCTTGCCTAGCGAATTCTGCAACGCTCTCAACTCAGCCTTGAACCCACTGCCGGGGCGGGCAGGCTGTTGACAACTGTTGTGATCGGTATTACAATAGGCTTCGCTTTGATCGGCGTTCTCTGTCCGATCGTCCGGTATGCCACGGAAAGGAGGTGAGGCCCTTTCTGGCGACGACGCCTGCCTGACAGTTCTGACTCTCGCTTGCTTCGATACTCAACGGTGGATGCGCCCCGCGCGGACGCTCCAAACTCTCTGTTTGCGTTCTCCCATAGGAGGAGATGAAAAATGCCCACGAAGAAGTGGTATGTCCTGCTGACAGCGCTGCTGGCGCTTTCCATGCTCTTTGCGGCCTGCGCCGCACCGGTCGCCACCCCCGCGCCGGCCGCCCCGGCCGAGCAGCCCACGACCGCTCCGGCCGAGCAACCCACGACCGCGCCGGCCGAGCAGCCTTCGACCGCACCGGCCGCAGATGAGCTGACCGGCGACCTGGAGATCTATAGCTGGTGGACGGCCGGCGGCGAGGCTGATGGCCTCAACGCCATGTACGAACTGTTCAAGGCCCAGCATCCCCAGGTGAATATCGTCAACGCCACGGTGGCCGGCGGCGCTGGCTCCAACGCCAAGGCGGTGCTCACCACCCGCATGCAGGCCAACGATCCCCCCGACTCCTTCCAGGTACACGCCGGCCATGAGCTGATCGACACCTGGGTGGTGGCCGACAAGATGGAGCCGGTCACCTTCCTCTTCGAAGAGAACGGCTGGATGGATGTCTTCCCCCCTGGCGTGATCGACGTGTTGTCCTACAACGGCGACATCTGGAGCGTGCCGGTCAACATCCATCGCTCCAACGTCCTCTGGTACAACAGCGCGATCTTCGAACAGAACGGGCTGACCGCGCCCACCACCATGGAGGAGTTCTTCGCCGCGGCCGAGACCTTGCAGGCCGCCGGCGTCACCCCCCTGGCGCTGGGCGACAACGGCATCTGGACCGCCACCCACCTGATGGAATCGGTGCTGTTGGCCGCGCTGGGGCCGGAAGGCTATCGCGGCCTGTGGACCGGCGCCACCGACTGGAATTCCGCCGAAGTGACCACCGCGCTGGAGAACTTCGCCAAGATGATGGCCTACGTCAACGAGGACCACGCCGCGCTCTCCTGGGACCAGGCCGCGCAGTTGGTGGCTGACGGCGACGCGGCCATGACCATCATGGGCGACTGGGCCCAGGGCTACTTCACCTCCATCGGGCTGACGGTGGACAAGGACTACGGCTGGGCCCCCTCCCCGGGCACCGGCGGCACCTTCATGATGCTCTCCGACTCCTTCGGGCTGCCCAAGGGCGCGCCGCACCGCGATAACGCCATCGCCTGGCTGACGCTGGCCGGCTCCCGCGAGGGACAGGACGCCTTCAACCCGCCGAAGGGCTCGATCCCGGCGCGCACCGACGGCGACCGCTCCCTCTACGACGCCTACCTGCAGGCCGCCATGGATGATTTCTCCTCCAACGAGATCACCCCCAGCCTGGCCCACGGCGCGGCTGCCTCCGAGGGATGGGTCACCGCCTTCAACGACGTGATGACCCTCTTCGTCACCGACCTGGACGTGGCCACCGCGCAGGCGGCCATGGCCAAGGCCTGCGTCAACGCCGGCGTCTGCAAGTAAGCTGCCCCGCCGGGCAAGAGGACAAGTGACCGCGGCCAGTGATCGACGCCGCCGGCGTCGGTCACTGGCCCCCCCCCCGCCAGTCCCAAGGAGAAGCCCATGAGCCATTCACGCGAACGTTGGATCGGGTTCTTCATCCTCCTTCCCTCCATCATCCTGATCGCGATCTTCGTCTACGGCTTCATCGCCTGGACCGCCCGGGTGTCGCTCTCCGCCTGGGATGGCGTGATGCCCAACTACACCTGGGTCGGCCTGGCCAATTTCCAACAGCTCTTCAACCGGGAGATCGGCGGTGTGGCCGCGCAGCGCTTCAACATCGGCCTCTGGAACACCTTCTTTTTCACCATCTTCTTCTTGCTGCTCTGCGTGGGCATCGGCCTGCTGCTGGCTATCCTGCTCGACCAGAAGATCAAGTGGGAAGGCGTCTTCCGCACCGTCTACCTCTTTCCCATGGCCCTTTCTTTCGTGGTCACCGGCGTTCTCTGGCAGTGGATCTTTGCGCCGGGCACGGCCGCGCGGCCGCGCGGCGTCAACGCGCTGCTGGATGGGCTGGGGCTGGGCGCGCTGCAGTGGAAATGGTACACCAGCACCGATTCCATCGGTCCCTTTCACCTGGCGCTGATCCCGGTATTGGTCGCCGCCTCCTGGCAGATGATCGGCTACACCATGGCCATGTTCCTGGCCGGCCTGCGCGGCATTCCGGAGGAGCTGCGCGAGGCGGCGCGCGTCGACGGCGCCACCGAGATGCAGATCTACCGCCGCATCATCATGCCCATGCTCAGCCCCATCACCCTCAGCGCCCTGATCGTGCTGGGCCACATCTCCCTCAAGATCTTCGATCTGGTCTACACCATGACCGGCAAGGGGCCGGGCTTTGTCACCGACGTGCCCGGCATCTTCATGTTCGAGACCACCTTCCAGGGCAACCATTTCGCCCAGGGCGCGGCCATCTCGGTGATCATGCTGTTGATGGTGGCGCTGGTGATCATCCCCTACCTGGTCTTCAGCTTCCGACGGGAGGAGGAGCTATGAGCGCAAGCACCGTTTCCCTGCCCCGCCGCCGGCGTCGTCTGGACCCCACGCGCCTGGCCATCTATCTTCTGCTCTTCCTCTTCGCCCTGCTCTTCCTGGTGCCGGTCTATGTGCTGCTGGCCAGTTCCTTCAAGAGCTTCGCCGAGGTGCAGGACCTCTCCCGCATGTGGGCGCCCCCGACGCAGCTCAACCTGGAAAGCTTCAAGGCGGCCTGGTCGGGCGTCCCCGAAAAGGGGCTGCGTGGCCTCTCCGGCAACCTGCGCAACAGCCTGCTGCTGACCATTCCGGCCACCATCCTGTCGGCCATGCTGGGCTCGCTCAACGGCTATGTGCTGGCCAAGCTCAAGTTCCGCGGCGCCGATGTGATCTTCACCCTGATGCTTTTCGGCATGTTCATCCCCTACCAGAGCGTGCTCATCCCGCTGACCCTCACCCTGGCGGCCGCCGGCCTGGGGGGCACGCTGTGGGGGCTGATCCTGGTACACGTGGTCTATGGCATCCCCATCACCACGCTGATCTTTCGCAACTACTACGCCGAGGTGCCCACCGAGATGCTGGAGGCCGCGCGCATCGACGGCGCGGGGATCATGGGCGTCTACTGGCGCATCCTCTTTCCCCTCTCCCTCCCCGGCTTCGTGGTGGTGATCATCTGGCAGTTCACCAACATCTGGAACGAGTTCCTCTTCGCGGTCACCATCCTGCAAAAGCCGGAGGCGCAGCCGATCACCGTAGCCCTGCGCAACCTGTCGGGCAGCCAGATCAAGGAGTGGAACGTGGTCATGGCCGGCACGCTGATCGCCGCCCTGCCCACCCTGCTGATCTACATCATCCTGGGCCGCTTCTTCATCCGTGGCCTGCTGGCCGGCTCGGTCAAGGGCTAGTACAACGCCAACCCTGCCTGCCCCTGCGGAGTTCGCATCCTCAGATGCGAATTCCGCAACTCGGTCAAGGGCTAGTACAACGCCAACCTTGCCTGCCCTGCGGAGTTCGCATCCTCAGATGCGAACTCCGCAGGGCGAACCTCTTACCCGTTGGGGGGAAGGTCAGGGATACGCCGTGGTTCGCATCTGAGGATGCGAACTCCGCAACTCGGTCAAGGGCTAGTACAACGCCAACCCTGCCTGCCCTGCGGAGTTCGCATCCTCAGATGCGAACTCCGCAACTCGGTCAAGGGCTAGTACAACGCCAACCCTGCCTGCTCTGCGGAGTTCGCATCTGAGGATGCGAACTCCACAACGCGGACCCCTGACGCGAAATCGAGGCTTTGACTGGGCGAGCCCACGCACGAAGGGTGAGCCGACCCGGCTGAAGCCTCGACTGCGCAGGCGTCAGGCGCGAATCTCGCCCGTTGACC
>JACSRL010000607.1 GCA_014879765.1 Anaerolinea sp.
GTTACTCGTTACTCATAGCCGGAATTCGGATCGCGCACAGCTCCTCCGGGTTACGAGTTACGAGTTACTTGTTACTCATAACCGGAACTCGGATTGCGCACAGCTCCTCCGAGTAACGAGTAACGAGTAACTCGTAACCGGAATTCGGATCGCGCACAGCTCCTCCGGGTTACGAGTTACGAGTTACTCGTTACTCATAACGTACCACAGTACACACATCACGTCTCACGCCTCACGTTTCACGAGACATCCCCCCATGCACATCAACCTCCTCGACCAGTTTCAGGCCGGCGACAGCCCGATCCACCGGCTGGATGCGCGGGTCAAGCTGTTGGGCGCGCTGGCCTTTATCCTCGCGGCCGCGTTGACGCCGGACGGCGCATGGCTGGCCTTTGGCGCGCTGGTTTTGCTGTGGCTGGCGTTGGCGCTGATCTCCGACGTGCCGCTGGGGGTGTTGCTGCGGCGGGGACTGGTGGCCCTGCCCTTCGCCGCAGCCGCAGTCACGGTGCTGTTCACCCTGCCCGGCCGGCCGCTGGCCACGCTGCAGCTCCCCGTTCTGGGCTGGCAACTCACCATCTCCGATGCTGGCCTGGTGCGTTTCGTGACCATCCTGCTCAAGAGCTGGGTCTCGGTGTCCATGGCCATGCTGCTGACCGCTGCCACCCCCTTTCCCGACCTGCTGCAGGCCATGCGCGGCATCGGCATCCCCGCGGCATTGGTGGGGGTGCTGGCTTTCATGTACCGCTACATCTTCGTGTTGGCTGACGAGGCGCAGGCCATGCTGCGGGCCCGCGAGGCGCGCTCGGCCGCGGGGCCGGGCGGCCAGAAGGCGGGCGGCACGGTGGTCTGGCGGGCACGGACTGTGGGCGGCATGGTGGGCAGCCTCTTCGTGCGCTCGTTGGCCCGCAGCGAACGCGTCTACCAGGCCATGGTCAGCCGCGGCTATGCCGGCGAGCTGCGCTGGCTGGACAGGCCGCGGATGCGGCCCATGGACGGCGTCTGGCTGGCGGTGATGCTTCTGACGCTGGCCCTGATCCAGCTTCTGGCGCGCCTCGCGTAGTGTTCAGAAACCGGGTTTTTCTTGTGCAGCATGAGTTTCGTCTGCGCAACAGCCTTTCATGGCGCCATGGCCTTAGTCTGTGAGACAAAAACCCGGTTTCTAATGCCACTGACATGACAGCAATCAACGGCACAAGCCAAGAACCAATCCTGCACGTCCATGATCTGGCGTTCAGCTATCCTGACGGCCGCCAGGCGCTGGCCGGTGTGACCATGCACGTGGACGCCGGCGAGAAGGTGGCGCTGGTCGGCCCCAACGGCGCGGGCAAGTCCACCCTGATGCTGCACTTCAACGGCATCCTCAAGGGCGGGTCGGGCCGCATCCGCGTCGCTGGCATGGACGTGGTCAAGGAGAATCTGGGGGTGATCCGCGCCCGGGTGGGCCTGGTCTTTCAGAACCCCGACGATCAGCTTTTTTCCACCACCGTCTTCGATGACGTGGCCTTTGGCCCGCTGCACATGGGCTATGCCGCGGCCGAGGTGCGACGGCGGGTGCAGGCCGCGCTGGAGCTGGTGGGCATCGCCGACTTCGCGCCGCGCATGCCGCATCACCTGAGCGTGGGCGAGCGCAAGCGGGTCGCCCTGGCCACGGTGCTGGCCATGGACCCCAGCATCCTGGTACTGGACGAGCCGACCGCCGGCCTGGACCCGCGCGGCCGGCGCAGTCTGATCCATCTGCTGCGCGGCCTGGAGGCCACCATGCTGGTCAGCACCCACGACATGGCGCTGGTGGCCGAGCTTTTTCCGCGCACCATCGTGCTGGACCGCGGCCGCGTCGTGGCCGACGGCCCCACGGCCGGGATCATGGCCGATCCAGCGTTTCTGGAGGCGCACGGCCTGGAGGCGCCGTGAGAGCAAGTTGGCAATTTTGCGGAAAAGATGCCACCTTGCGCAGGCGGCCGGCGCAAACGGCTTGCGGGCGTTCCGCGAGTGTGTTACAATCGGGGGCATGGAGATCGAAGCCAAATTCAGCATCGCAGATCAGGCCACCTTTCAGCGTCTGATCGAAGTCCAGCAACTGGCCGGCTATGGGCTCAGCCCGGCGCGGCTGAAACAAAACCACGATCAGTACCTGGACACGGCCGACAGCGCCTTTCTGCGCCGCGGCTTTGCCTGCCGGCTGCGTCTGGACGAGGGCGGCGGACGGGTGCTGACGCTGAAGTCGTTGACGCCGCCGCAGGGGGCGCTGCACGTGCGTCAGGAGCTGGAGGTGGCGCTGCCGCCGCTGGCCGGCCTGGAGATGGCCGCGTGGCCAGCCAGCGACGCTGCCGCGCTGGCGCAGGAGATCGGCCGCGGCCAGCCGCTGCGGCTGCTCTTCGACCTGCGCCAGGAGCGTCATCAACGCCTGGCCGCGGCCGGCGGGCCTCCACTGGTCGAGCTGAGCATCGATCACGTCCACTTCAGCGCCGCGGCCCAGGCTGATTGTCGGGGCGTGGAGCTGGAGCTGCTGCCCGCGGGCGATCTGGCCGCTGTACAGGCCATGGCCGCGGAGCTGGAGACGCGCTGGGGCCTCGCAGTCCAGCCGCGCTCCAAATTCGAGCAGGGTCTGGCCCTGGCCCGGCCCGAGCTGTTGCCGCTGAGCTTCGACAGGTGAGGTAGCCATGAACCATCCGTCCTCCGCAGCGTTGGAGCCCGAAGAGGATGCCAGCGCCACGCCGCCCGCTGGCCAGCCCGAAGGGGCCGCCGCGGCGCCGAGTCCTTCCCCGCTCCTGACGGCCGGCATTCGCCCCGACGAAGCCATGGCCGAGGCGGTGCGCAAGATCATGGTGCGCCAGTATCAGGTGATGCTGGCCAACGAGAGGGGCTGCCGCGGCGGCAAGAGCATCGACGCGGTGCATGACATGCGGGTGGCGACGCGCCGGCTGCGGGTGGCCTTCCGGCTCTTCGGCGCCTATTACAAGCGCGGCCTGGTGCGCGATCTGGAGGCGGATCTGCGCAAGACCGGGCGCACCCTGGGCGCGGCGCGCGATCTGGACGTCTTCAACGACACGGCGCGTCGCTATCTGCGCACCCAGCCCAAGCAGCAGCGCGGCGAGCTGGACCCGCTGCTGGCCAGTTGGAAGCGGCAGCGGCAGATGGCCCACCGGGAGCTGGTGGACTATTTCGATGGCCCCCGCTATCGGCGTCTGGTGGAGAAGCTGGGCGATTTTTTGGCCACACCGGGCGCGGGCGTCGCTGCCCCGAAGGCGGCGCCGGCCCCCTACCAGGTGCGCCACGTCCTGTCCAGCATCGTCTGGGCGCGCTACGAGGCGGTGCGGGCCTACGAGGCCATCCTGCCCGCGGCTGTGGCCACCGATCTGCACGCGCTGCGCATCGAGTGCAAATATCTGCGCTACACGCTGGAGTTCTTCCAGGAGGTTCTGGGAGAGGGCGCGGCGGCCTTGGTGCGTCAGGTGATCGTGGTGCAGGATCACCTGGGCGAGATTCAGGACGCCGATGTGGCCGGCCGCCTGCTGGCTGAGTATCTCGCCAAGGCGTTCAAGGAGCAGGCGGCGGCCAACGGCGGCGAGCTGGCGGACCTGGAGGGCGTCACCCGTTATCTGAGCTACCGGCGGGATCAGGCGCGCCAGATGACCGCCGCCTTCCCGCCGGTGTGGAAACAGATCGACAGTCTCAAGTTTCGGCGGCGGCTGGCCGCAGTGACCGCTTCACTGTAGCGCGGCGTCAGGCCGGCGCAAGAAACGACCCCCGGCCGTGGCGGCCGGGGGTCGTTTCTTGCGCCGGGCCGAGCCTGGCGCGCGGGCTCAGGACTCTGGCACCGGCGCGGCCGGGCTGGCGCGCTGGATCTTGCGGATGACGACGGCGCGTTGGCGCACGTCGGTGGTGCGATCCAGGCGGGCGCGCAGCTTGCGCACCTTGTCACGGCGGTGGCGGCGGCGCTTGATCTCGCGATCACGTTCGCTGGTCATGGACTTCTCCTTGGGGGTGTCGGGGTTTCGTGGCGAAGATAGCTGAGACGAGAGACCAGGCTCTCGTAGCGCCGCATTTTAGCGCAGGTTGCGAACTGTTGTCAACAACTCGGCA
>JACSRL010000609.1 GCA_014879765.1 Anaerolinea sp.
CGTGGGCGAGGGCGTCTCGGTGGGCGTCTCCGTAGGCGTGGGCGAGGGCGTCTCGGTGGGCGTCTCCGTCGGCGTGGGCGAAGGGGTCTCGGTGGGCGTCTCGGTCGGCGTGGGCGAAGGCGTCTCGGTCGGCGTCTCGGTCGGCGTGGGCGAAGGGGTGGCTTCGGTCTGGCCGCCCAGCGCGAAGGGGGAGAAGCTGGTCACCCCGGCAACTTCCACAGTGTTCAGCCCGTCCTGGCTGCCGCGCACCACAGGCCCGGCCAGCGCCTCCCAGGCCGCGCCGTTGCAGTGGTAGATGAAGACATCGTCCGGGTTCAGGCCGTTGGCTTCGGCCGGGTCATAGGCCAGACGCACCGTCGCCTCGGCGCTGATGGCGGGCAAGAGGTCGAAGTGGCGCAGAATGGGGGTGACGGGGAAGGGCTCGACGCCGCAGGCCGGCGGGTTTTCGCCCATCACCACCCACACCGTGGTGTATTCCAGGTCCACGCCGCCGGTCGCCGTCAGCTCCGCCGCCGTCTTGCCGAGGCCGTCCCGGAAGGCCGCCGGCGCGCTGCCCACATATTGGCTGCCGTCCGCGTGGTCAATGACGCCCTGGTTGCTGAAGCTGCCGTTGACGGTCAGGACGTAGGCGCCGGTGCTGACGCGCGCGCCGCTGGCGACCACCGCGTGGTCGAGGGTGAGATCACCGTAGAGGTACTGAACGCCCGTCCCGCCGAAGACGAAGAGGCCGCCGTTGGGATCGAAGAGGCCGCCCACGTCGACGTAGACGCTGCCGCCGACCGTCAGCGTGCCGGGGGTGGCGACAAATGTGCCGTTGTAGATGAACAGCGAGCCGGTGATGGTCACGTCGTCGCTCAACTGGACGACGGCGGACGTGTAGAGCGACACGTCTTCGGGGTAGGTTCCGCCGGCCACGAAGGCGGTCTTGCCCTCGCCCACGTGGTTCAGCCCCTCTTGCAGCGAGCTGTAGCAGGGCAGATTGCCGCCGCAGTCGCCGCTGGCCGCGACGTAGACATCGCTGCTCACGGTCACGTCCAGGGTGGTGGCGTTGCTGTACGGCTGTGGATCGAAGAGGTCGGACGCGACGCTGGCCGAGCTGGAGACCGTGCCGTAGGGCGCGGTGACGTTGAGCACGATCTGGACGCTGGCGCCCTGATAGGGATCGACGACGTCCCAGGTGCAGTGGATCGGCCCGGTTTCGCCAGGGTTGGGCGTGGTGCAGCTTGCGGTCAGGCGCGAGCGGGTCTGCTCCGGGGCGCGTTCGCCGGGTGAAGCCTCCACCGGGCGGGTTTCGCCGCCGCCGCCGCCCCCGCCGCAGTCGCTGATTTCGCTCGAGACGAAGGTCGTGCCGCTCTCGACGGCGCTGGTCAACGTGGCGTTGGGCGCGCTGCTGGGGCCGTCGTTGTACAGGCCGTAGCAGATGGTGACTTGCCCGCCGCTGGCGACCGGATTGGGATCAGCCTGGCCATTGATCGTCAGGTCGGCCACCGGCGTCGTCTCATGGATGATCACGTTGGCGCTGGGGGGATTGCCCAGGGTCGCGCCGCCGGGGTTCGACAGGGCGACGCTGAAGGAGAGGTCGCCGTGATAGGCGCTGTCGTCGATCAAGGGCACCTCGATGGTCTTGCTCAGCTCGCCATCGTCGAAGGTCAGGTCGCCCGAGCTCGCCTGGTAATGCACCCCGGCCAGCGCGCTGTCGTCGCTGGTCTGGTAGTGGACGGTGACCGCGCCGGCAGAGCTGCAGCCGCGGCGCACGGTGATCGACGCGACGCCGTCGTTGTCCTCCACCTCGAACAAGGGCTGGGTGAGCTCGACCCACTGGCTGGCCGGCGTTGGCATCAGCCAGCGGCCGCGCGCTGAAAGCCCATACCCGGCGAAATAGTCGCGCGCAAGCTGCCCGCTGTGCATGTCCAGCTCCATGATGCTGGTTCCGTCCTGCACGAACAGGCAGGCGGCGCTGCTGTCCAGGTTGAGCATGGTGGGAGGACGGGGAAGGGGCAGGGCGCTGCCGACGTTGTACGACACCACCTCCTCCGGATCGGCGTTGACCTGCGTCGCGTCGAAGGTGACGATCTCGCCCGGGACACCGGCCGGCGGCTGGCGCGTGATGTAGAGCGTTGCGCCGTCGGGGCTGAACTCGATGTCGTTGATGGAGTCCACCACCACCGTGCCCACCATGCGCCCGGCCGGATGGTCCACCGTGCCGGTGGGGTTGTAGATGCCGATGTTGTCATAGGGCAGGTGGGTGATGTAGACCAGGGCGCTGCCCGGCTGGCGCACCACCTCCGCCGGCACGCCCACCTGGGCTGAGACGCGCTGGGGGAAGCTGGGGTTGGTCAGGTCGATCATGCGCAGGGTGTTGTTTTGGAAGCTGCCGACGTAGAGCTCGCTCCCCGCGGCGGAGAGCGCCAGATCGGTGGGAAAGCCGACGCCGACCTGGCCGACGATGGCGTTGCTGGCGGCGTCGATCATGTAGACCAGATTGCCCGTCTCGCAGGTCACGTAGACGCGCGCGTTGTCGTCGCTGACGATCACCGCGCGCGGGTTGCAGCCGCCGAGATGGGCAGTCCCCGGCGACGGCAGCTCGATGTCGGCGATTTGCAGGTCGGTGGCGGTGTCGATCACCACCAGCGAATCGGTGTAGTCGTTGGTGACATAGGCCCGCGTGCCGGCCGGGTTCACGGCTACGCCGAAATAGAGGCCCGGCTGCATGGGAATGTTGGCCACCGCGCTGTGTGAGTTGGTGTCGTAGGCCATGGTGTTGAAGCCGTTGCTCTGCGGCAGATAGGCCACCGGGCCGACAGGCGAGTCGGCCGAGGCTGCGCCGTAACCGCGCACGAGAAGGCTGCCCAACAGCAGCGTGAAAGCAACCAGGAACAGGGACGAGCTTTTGCTCAACATGACGGACTCCTTTGCGGGACGAGGGATGGAAGTTTGGAACCAACAGGGCAACGTTTCCAATCTGTCCCCAGTCTAGCAGCCCTGGCTGGTCACTTTCCAGACCATGACCTGCTCAGTCCTTGTTCGCTTTCTGCCTGTTTCACGACGAGACTTCGGCCGGCGCCGCATCGGGGGAGTCCTGCCAGCGAAGCCTGTTGCCGTCAAGAACCTGGCATCGCTTCAACCGGCGACTGCCGAAGTCCGAATGCCCCTGAATCGAAAGCCCGCAGGCGCTGCCTGGCGGCGCTGCGGGCTTTCAGAGCGGAGAGGGGAGCTGGCGCGTTAGAAGGGATAGCCCCGCGCGTCCTGCATGCCCTTGAGCGCGGAGATTTCGCCGGTGTGCGCCGCCGCATGGAGCATCAGCAGGGTGAGCAGCGAAGCCAGTGTCTGTACGCCCAGGCCCACCGGCGTCATGTCGACGGTCGCCGCCAGATCGTCGTCGTCGAGCAGGGCCAGTTGCTCGTCCAGCGCCGCGTACGTGGCCTGGGCATACTGGCGCAGCGCGTCCAGGTCGATCTGCACCGCGTGCGCCCACTGGCCCCAGTCCCCTTTCGCCGGGTAGGGCTGGTCGAAGCCGGTCTTATCGGCGAAGGCGGAAAGGGCCAGCGGGGTCTGTTGGCGCGCAAAGCCCAGGAACAGAAAATCGAGCGCGACGATGTGGTGGCCGTACTGCGCGCCGATGGGGGCCACGCGGCCGCCGGGCGGCTGCCAATGCGCCTGCTCCGGCGTCACGTCCTGCATGGTGGGTTCCAGCCAGCCGCGGTGCGCGGCCTGGAACTGAGTCCGAATGGCGGTGACAAGATGCTGAGACACGGTGTATTCCTCCAGTTTTGACCAGCGTGTGCGCACGACAGGCCGTTTCAGCGCCATGGATGCCGCTGTGCAGGTTCTGTCGCAGATGGCGGGGGGCTGGCAGCGCTGCTGGCTGCCGCCCCTTGGTCACAGATTATAGTCTAAAGGTGGCAAGCGGCCAACTGTCACGTGAAGAGAGATACCGTTCTGAGGGAGCATCCTGTGCCTGGTCATCATCCCGGCGCCGGGAAATGGCCCAACTGCATCATGGTGCCCAGCCCGTCCGAGTAATTGTGTCCTTCGATGGCCTGGCCGTCGGGGCCGAAGCGCCAGACCTCGCA
>JACSRL010000610.1 GCA_014879765.1 Anaerolinea sp.
GGTCGAGTAGGCGTCTGCGCAGCATCACGTGGGTCGAGTAGGCGTCTGCGCCGTATCGAGACCTTCCGGAGGGGTTTCGATACGCTGGTATCGTGCGTCCTCATGCGAGTCGCGTCACCTCAACCCGCTACTCAACCCGCGGTCGCCGTGACGGAACTTTTCTCGTATCTTTGTTGCAAGGAACCCTCATGACAATCACCAACGACTCCCTCTCAACCATCCCTACAACTGATTTAAACAAATACAGCCGCCACCTGACCCAGGTGCGCTCGCAGGCTGGCTCGCTGGCCATGCTCTATGGCATCGGCCTGACCGACGAGGACCTGACCAAGCCGCAGGTGGGCATTGCCAGCATGGGCTGGGAGGGCAACACCTGCAACATGCACCTCAACGACCTGGCCAAGGTGGTCAAGGCCGGCGTGCAGGAGGCCGGCCTGGTCGGGCTGATCTTCCACACCATCGGCGTCAGCGACGGCATCAGCATGGGCACCGAGGGGATGAAGTTCTCGCTGGTCTCGCGCGATGTGATCGCCGACTCCATCGAGGTCGTCATGCGCGCCCAGTGGTACGACGCCAACATCTCGCTGCCCGGCTGTGACAAGAACATGCCCGGCTGTGTGATAGCCATGTCCCGCGTCAACCGCCCCAGCTTGATGGTCTACGGCGGCACCATCCGCCCCGGCCACCTGGGCGAGCAGAAGCTGGACATCGTCTCGGCCTTCGAGGCCTACGGCCAGTGGCTGGCCGGCGCCATCGACGAGGCCGGGCTGCGGGCGGTGCTGCACCACGCCTGCCCCGGCGAGGGCGCGTGCGGCGGCATGTACACCGCCAACACCATGGCCTCGGCCATCGAAGCGCTGGGCATGACCCTGCCCTACAGCTCCTCCTACCCCGCCAACAGCCCGGAGAAGTTGGCCGAGTGCCGCCAGGCCGGCCAGGCCATGCTGCACCTGCTGGCGAAGGACATCAAACCGAGCGACATTATGACCCGGCCGGCCTTCGAGAACGCCATTGCCGTGGCCATCGCCCTGGGCGGCTCGACCAACGTGGTGCTGCACCTGCTGGCTATGGCCAGAGCGGCCGGCGTGCCGCTGGCCCTGGACGATTTCCAGCGCATCTCGGACCGCACCCCCTATCTGGCCGACCTCAAACCCAGCGGCCCGTGGGTGATGGAGGACCTCTACGACGTGGGCGGCGTGCCGGCCGTGCAGCGTCTGTTGCTGCGGGAGGGGCTGCTGCACGGCGACTGCCTGACCGTCACCGGCAAGAGCGTGGCCGAGAACTTGGCCGATCTGCCCGATCTGAAGGAGGGCCAGCGCATCGTGCGGCCGCTCTCCAACCCGCTCAAGCCCACCGGCCATTTGCAGATCCTCTACGGCAACCTGGCCAGCGAGGGCGCGGTGGCCAAGATCACCGGCAAGGAAGGGACGCGCTTCAGCGGGCCGGCGCGGGTCTACGACTCCGAGGAGCTGTGTCTGGCCGGCATCGAACAGGGACAGGTGCAGCCGGGCGACGTGGTGGTGATCCGCTACGAGGGGCCGCGGGGCGGGCCGGGCATGAGAGAGATGTTGACCGTCACCTCGGCCATCATGGGCGCGGGGCTGGGCAAGCGCGTGGCCCTGATCACCGATGGCCGCTTCTCCGGCGGCACCCACGGCTTCGTGGTCGGCCACATCACCCCCGAGGCGCAGAGCGGCGGCGCACTGGCCCTGGTGCAGGACGGCGACCGGATCACCATCGACGCCGAGGCCAACACGTTAAGCGTAGACCTGCCCGATGAAGCGCTGGCGCGGCGGCGGGCCGGCTGGACGGCGCCTGCGCTCAAGTTCACGCAGGGCGTGCTCTACAAATATGTCAAGAGCGTGGCCTCGGCGTCGCAGGGGTGTGTGACTGACGGTTAGGCAAGGCGAATTTCATCTTCAAGTCGCCGGCTGGATCGTAGCCTGAATTATATACCCGCTAAGGCACCGCACGCCAAGCGCCGTCCGGCCCGGCGGCTGTTTGGCAAATGGCCGCTTGCCGGTTAAAATGGCGTTACCAGACGTGTTTCATCGGCAACGGGCCGGATACACACGACCCAACCGCCATTGTAACAAGGGCAGGCGAGCGGAGATGTCTCCATGACCACCAATGAGCTGATCGCCGACATGACTGACCGCATCGCGCGTGATTTCGATCCGCTGCGCATCATCCTGTTTGGGTCGCATGCGCGCGGCGACGCGACGTCGGACAGCGACATCGATCTGCTGGTGGTGCTGGCTGAAGCGCCCGACCAACGCCAGGCGACTATCGAGATCAGACGCGCGCTGCGCGACCTGCCAGTCAGCAAGGACATCGTCGTCACCACCCCGGATGAGATTGCCCGCCGCGGAGACTTGATTGGCCCGGTATTGCGACCGGCGTTGCGCGAGGGGAAGGTGCTGTATGAACGAAACTGAGCACAGCAGCCAAAGCAGCTACTCAACAGGCGCGAGGGGTCTGGACTTCGGTTTGTGCTGATCTGGCGATACACGGTTTCTCCGGAGGCACTGCAGAGGCGCCATGAACCAATGCATCTGATGTAACAAGGCCGGGCTGTTAGTAGTTTGCATATGGCCAGATCCACCCGGTCATGGCATTGACGAAGAAGAGCACCACCGCTGCGCTGCTCAGGGCCAGGCCCAGCAGATGTGTTCTCGTTTGAGTTTGGATGAACCAACCAATCTGTTATCCGCGATTCGGCACAAGAGGACGATTGATCCAACTGCAGACAGCGCAAGCAACGGTATCGTCACCCAAAAAAGCGCACTACTTGAGCTGAAACCAGACATTGTATCGATTCCTTTCCAGAGCAAATACCAGGTTAGCGCCAGGGCGAGCAGACCTGCAATAAGCGCTATTGGACGCACCAGAGAGGGTGATCTGTTATCTACTCAACGTATCAAGTTGAGACTTGTCATTGGGACCACCGTGGCTCTTGATCGAACCTTGAGATGAGTTCCACATCGTTTCTATCAACCAAGGTGATACCGTCTGCAAGAACCTGAAGGGCGTCATTGCTGATCGACATTCTGCCAGTGAAAGACCACGTGTGTTCCGCCGATCTCGAAGATAGCTATCCACACATTACCTTGGTTCCCATGTTATATGCTAACTTCGCCATTGATGTTCGCGAATAACCGCCAAGAACTTCAATATTTGGGCATGGTTCACTGGTGAACCTTTGTACCTTTACAATTGAATGAGTCGGGAAGGCGATTTCTGGTATGATTAGCAGGGTACCCACCCACCAATCTACCAAAGGAGATCACCTTCCCATGACATTGTACACGCAAACTGCTCCAACGACCGTATGGTGGCCTGAACCGATGGAAAGCACGTGGCAGTGCTTGTCAAGCGGTGCGCCAACACCACTGGCTCCAAAACTACCGCACCTGGGCTTGGCCGACGTGTTGTTCATCGGTGCGGTGATGGCTGTTCCACGCCATCGTCGCCCCTGGGGTGCTGTGACCTGGTTAGCCGACACTTTCGGTCTCTCTCGGGTAAGCATCTATGCACTGCGAGACCGGCTGCAAAAACGGCTGCTGGCAACCACGCGACCGACAGCGCTGCTAACGGCGCAGAGAAAGTGTGAAAGTGGTCACTCGGTCTCGGTGACGAACAACCGGTTGGCTCGTATGGTTCTGGCAGGGACGTTTCCAGGCAATGTATCCATTCGGCCTCTGCAAGCCATCATGCAAGAGGCTTTTGGCCAGCAGCGGAGTGTCGGTTGGATTAGCCAGTTGCGCCTGCAGGCAGGGCATCGTGCGGGTGAGAAGCTGCGCCAGATCGATACCAGCCCCTTGGGACCAGTGGTGGTGCTGCGGGATGAGACCTTCTTCCAGGGACAGCCGATCCTGCTGGTCGTCGATCCAGTCAGTACCACGATCCTGTTCGCACAGGTCTGCTCAGATCGCCAAGCGGATACCTGGGGCGTGGCGCTATTGATGGCACAAGAGCGTGGGGCCGTTATCGCCGGGTTAGTAGAAGATATGGCGCGCTTCTATGCCAAGTCGCAACAACTGGCGGATATGG
>JACSRL010000166.1 GCA_014879765.1 Anaerolinea sp.
GAATGATGAATGATGAAAGGCGCTCAGGCACGCGCGCGCTGCACCATGGTCTTGCGGACGGAGACCAGGCGCTTGCGCCAGATCAGTTGCGCCAGGAGCAGCAGCAGCGCAACGCCGGCCGCGGCCAGCAGCGCCAGCAGCCAGACGGTCTGCGGCGGGCGCTCGGCAAAGGAGGCCTCCTGCATGAAGGCGCGCAGGTCGTCCTGTTCCGCGGGCGTCAGCGGCTGGCTGCTCCAGACTGCGTTCATGGTCACGGTGGGCAGGGTGTTCAGGAAGGCTGCCAGGCCGGCGTCGCCGCCGTAGGTCTCGTAGGCCTTGGTCAAGTCCACCCCCAGCGCGCCGCCGCCCAGCGCGCCCAGCCCGGCGATGCTGTGGCAGGTCATGCAGGGTGGCCCGCCGTTCTCCAGCCGGCTGGACCCGGTGAACAGCGCCCGGCCGTGGGCAGCATCGCCGGTCGCCAGCGGCGCCGCGGGCTGGGTGACCGCGTCCGCGCCGGGGTTGGCCAGGAAGGCGACCAGCGACGCGACCTCGGCCTCGCTCAGCGCCAGGTTGGGCATGGGGACGTTGTTGGACTCTTGCAGCAGTTGCACGGCGATGGGATCGTTGGCGGCCAGCATCTTGTCGGGCGCCAGAATCCACTGGCTGAGCCAGGCGGCGTCGCGCCGATCTGCCACCCCGGCCAGGTCGGGGCCGACCAGCGCGCCGCCGCCGATGGTGTGGCAAGCAACGCACTTGGCCTGGAAGAGGGTCTCCCCCTCGCCGGCCGACTGCTCCGGCGGCGCGGCGAAGAGCATGGCCGGGCCGGCCAGCGCAAGGGCCAGCAAAGCGATCAACAGCGCCCAGATCCATGGTTGCCGGGCGGCACGGTGAACAGATTGATACGCCATCGGTTGCACCTCCATTGGGTGGTAACGCCGCGTCCTCTCACGCTGGGCGCACGTGGCCGGCGCGAATCGCGCTGATCAGGTCGAGGCTGCTGGCGGGCCAGCTCTGCGCGGCAATGACCCGCAACGTGGCCTTTTCGGGCCCGGTCTGGATCACACGCAGGTCGGGGAAATGTTCCATCAGCAGGGCGGTCAGGGTGCGCATATCTGCGCTCTCGGGGTGTTCGTCGGCCAGCACCACCACATCGGGGGCGGTCTGCTTCACGGCGGCGCACAGGTCATCGCCCGACGCCACGCTGCCGACCACCTCGATGTCGGACGCGTTGCGCAGCAACAGCTCCAGGCTCTCGCCGTACAGCGTTTGCGAGCTGACCAGAAGAACGCGGCTATGATGCGGGGCAGGGGTGGCCGTGGTGGGCGGCATGGCAGCGCCTTTGGCCTGGCACAGCGCAGCATCTTCAGCGCCGACGCCAGGCCTGGACGCCGGCTGCAAGCAGGTGGAGTTGTCGGGGCCGGTATGCTGAACCGGGCATCGCGGCTGAACACTGTCGAACCCAGCATACCGCGGCCAGGCCGATCTGCCATCCCCCTTCCAGTCACCGCGAGAACTACTTTTGGAACGATTGTTAGGGGTGGCGCGCATGGCAAGAACTAGCGCGTCAGCGCCCCGGAGTCGAGGCGCTTCGCAATCGACCTACGCCAATCAACTCACTTCAAACACACCCAAGAGATTTACGCCGGCATGTGCTTGGCGCCCGTTTGACCGAGACACTGGCTGGCCGTATAATTCGACTATCGTCGTCCCCCCCTGATTCCGCACTGAGGTTAGCAATGGATTTCCAACGACCCAGCAACGTTCCCGATCACGCGGAGCTTTGCCTGAAAGCAATCTCCGATGCCAACCTTGGCGACAAGATTTCGCTGGGCGGTGCGTTTGGTTTGTTGCACTATCTCGATTACCGCGCTACCTACGACGTGGATGCCTGGTGGGCTTCATCAGCCACGTCACAGGAACGGCAGATGGTAATCGATGCGGTGATTGCTGCCTTGACACCGCTTGGAAAGGTGCGCACGCGGGAGTGGGGCGATGTGGTTAGTATCGAGCTCGGGGAAGGCAAACGCAAGGTCTTCAGCTTTCAGATCGCGCAGCGTTCAGCGCAGCTCCAACCATCGACGCCGCTGCTTTGGGTTGATTCGTTGCTGGATAGTCTGGACGATTTGATTGCCAGCAAGATGGTTGCGTTGGTTGAACGCGGTGCGCCGCGCGATTTTCGCGATATCTATGCGGTATGCCAGGCTGGATTGGTGACCGTGGAGCAATGTTGGGAGTTGTGGCGTCGACGCCAAACATTGGCTCATAGCGACGCCGACAGGGAGCGCGCCAACCTGGCGCTGCAAATCCATCTGGAGCGAATCGCGGTGCATAGACCGCTGGAACAGATCACGGACCCGTCTGAGCGAGTCGAGGCTAATCGGTTGCGGCTTTGGTTTTCGCAGGAGTTCATCCATGTCAGTTGAGATCGACGGCGCGCTGTATCCCGATGTCGACCCCCCCGCTGAACTCGTCACTCTGGAGGACCAGGTCGATTTTCTGGCCCGGCTGTGCGCAGCAGCCGATTTCGGCGTCTTGCCCGCGCCGAAGACGGTGACGGCGCTGCTGCATCCAGATTGGCGCCCGGCGATGGACGCCTGCCGGCTGCTGACCTCACCTACCTATCATCTGCTGCGCCGCTGGCAGGGACTTCCACCCTTGCCCTATCTGGGTCAACAGTTGGCCTACATTCGCGATGACCCCAATCTGGCCCACGTATAGAGGCCAATGTCTGTTGTATGTCAGTTGTTCCCTGACGAGCCATTCCCTGGACCAGCAGCCGCGTTTGGCAATCGTGGGGTTTGTAGCTACAATGCGACGAATTTTCTCAGGCGAGGTTTTACACTCGAAAGATGCGCAGCAACACCGACTGGATAGAGGACCTCTCTGGCGCCGGCGAGGCTCAGGCGGCCGCGCTGGAGGATCTGCGGGCCTACCTGCTCAAGGCAGTCCACATTTCCTTCCAGCGCTTCCCTGGCTATCTCGCCGGCATGGACGATGAGGCGCGCACTCACCTGGCGGAGGACTGCGCCCAGGAGGCATTGCTGGCAATCCTGTCCCAGTTGCATCAGTTCCGCGGAGAAAGCCGTTTCACCACCTGGGCGTACAATTTCGCCGTCAACAAGGCCATGACGGCCGTGCGCCGGGTGCGATGGAAGGACGTTTCGCTGGAGACGCTCACGGACGACGAGGCGCCGGCATTCGCGTTCAGCCGCGAGACCGCGCCCGGCGCCAACCCTGAACAACAGGCGCAGGCCAGCGAGGCCTGGGCCGTCGTTCAGCAGGTGATCGAGCACGAGCTGACGGAGCGGCAGCGGGCGGCGCTGCGCGGGGTTGTGATCCAGGATATCCCGTTGGATGAGGTGGCGCAGGCCCTGGGCACCAATCGCAACGGGGCCTACAAGCTGCTCCACGACGCCCGTCGGAAACTCAAGAGCAAGCTCCTGGAGCGCGGCTTCACTCCCACAGAAATTTTAGCGGCGTTCGCGGCCACGGGGTAAGATATCGTGGTTGAGACGAACTAAAGAACAGGAGAGTCCTATGAACCAATCATCACTTGAGCGCTGGATACCAGCAGTGCTCGATACCCGTGACGAGGAGATTTCCTGTTCCCAGTGCTTCGATCAGACTCCGGCCTTTGTGGAAGCGGAGTTGGATGGACAGCACCAGTCCGAGGTGTATGCGCTGTTTCGCCAGCACCTGGGCCAATGCCGCGTCTGCCGCGAAGAGTATGAGGCGCTGAGAGAGATTCTCCTCGAAGAGGCCAGAGGTGGAGGGCTGGGTTAGTCTCCCAGGCTCTGGCCACATGTCGTGGTCGCCCGTGCAGTTCTGTGCGGGCGATTTTTTTTGTTGCAGCTTAACCCTATCCACGGCGTCACCGGCGCCTGTGGAATTGCTAACCTGAAGAAAGCTGCTCGGGCCGGTCTTTGCGCAGCACCCGGGACGGGGCCGACCGAGTCCCGCCATTTTCATTCATCGGAGTGCCGGGCGCCGCCCGGCGCGGCGCCTTTCTTGTGAATCGTCTCAGAAAAATTCCTTCTCGGGGGTAAGATTGTGTCCCCTGCCGCAACTAATG
>JACSRL010000611.1 GCA_014879765.1 Anaerolinea sp.
ATGGCGCCATGACCTTGGTCTGCAAGACAAAAACCCGGTTTCTAATGCCGAGCCTGAGCAGTTACCTTCCATGAATGAACTCACACCCCCGGCGCAACGCCTGGCGCTGGCCGAGCGACATCGCCAGGCCCTGATGGGCAGCGCCCAGCGCAGCGGCCGGCAGCGGGTCCGGCTGCGGCTGCTGCAAGCGTGGGGCCAGCGCTATCCGCGTCTGGAGGCGGCCGGCCCACCCCGCCGCGTTCTGGTCATCCGTCCCGATCACCTGGGGGATCTGCTTTTTGCCACTCCCGCGCTGCACCTGCTGCGCGCCAGCCTGCCCGATGTGCATATCGCCATGTTGGTGGGGCCGTGGGGCGAGACGGTGCTGGCCGGCAACCCCGACCTGGACGCAGTGCTGACCTGCCCTTTTCCCGGCTTCACCCGCCAGCCCAAGGCCAGCCCGCTGGCGCCCTACCGCCTGCTGCAGGCCGAAGCCCGACGGCTGGCGGCCCTGCGCTTTGATCTGGCGCTGGTGCTGCGCTTCGATCACTGGTGGGGGGGCTGGTTGGCCGCGGCCGCGGGCATTCCGCAGCGCCTGGGCTACGCCATCGCCGAGGTGCAGCCCTTCCTGACGCGGGCGATCCCCTACGTGGCCGGGCGACATGAGGTGGTGCAGAACCTGGCGCTGGCGCTGGCCGCGGGGGAGGGTGAGCGGTTGTCGGTCATCGGTGACCGGTTAGCGCGGTCTGATCATCGGTCACCGATCACCGGCGCCAGCGACTTCGACAGCCAGTGGCGGCTGCGCTTTGCGTCGTCGGCTGACGATGAAGCCGCGGCCGCTGCGCTGCTGCCGGCCGTGGATCGCCCGCTGGTGGCCATCCATCCCGGCAGCGGCGCGGCCGTCAAACGTTGGCGCACGGCCGCCTGGGCCGAGCTGGCGCGGCGGCTGGCCACAGAGCTGGGCGCGCAGGTGATCTTCACCGGCTCGGCCGGCGAGGCTGAGCTGATCGACCCGGTGCTGGCGCTGCTGGCCGGCGGGCCGCCCCTGCCGGTTCCGCCGCTGTCGCTGGCTGGCCAGACCAGCCTGGGCGCGCTGGCGGCCCTCTATCGCCGCTGTGCGCTGGCCATCGGCCCCGACAGCGGCCCGCTGCACCTGGCCGTGGCCATGGGAGCGCCGACGGTACACCTCTACGGCCCGGTGGACCGGCGCACCTTTGGCCCCTGGGGCAGCGGGCAGCGGCACGTGGCGCTCACCTCGGACTGGGGGTGCATCCCCTGCAACCGGCTGGACTGGCCGGCCGGCGCGCTGCGCGACCACGGCTGTGTGCGCGATATCACGGTGGAACAGGTGATGGCCGAGGCAGAGCGACTGCTGAACCGGAGCGAGGCCAGCGCAAACCCCGATGCGCCACGTTCTGCAATCTTGCTGAACGTGGTATAATGCCAAACCATGCCCGCACGAGAAAAACTCGGTTTCTAAACGACTGCAGGGTCTCTCGCCGGCGACAGACGCTCCAGCCTTAACTTGCAGGTTCGATCTCAATGAAAACTACCCCCATGAACGTTGTTTTGGAAGAGGACCGCCACTGGTGGTTCGCCAGCCGCACGCGGGCGATTCTGGGCTACCTGGATCGCTGTGTGGGGCCCAATGACCCCAACCGGCGCATCCTGGATGTGGGCTGCGGCGCCGGCAACATGGTGCATCATCTCAGCCACTACGGCCAGGTGACCGGCGTCGACCTGTACAGCAAGCCGCTGGAGGTGGCGCGGCAGCGCGGTCTGGCCGTGCAGGAGGGCAGCGCCGATGATCTCCCCTTCGACGACCAGACCTTTGACGTGGTGACGCTGTTGGATGTGGTGGAGCACGTGCCCAACGAGCACGGCGTCTTCGCCGAATGCCGGCGGGTGCTGAAGCCGGGGGGCAAGCTGCTGGTAACTGTGCCCGCGCTGATGTGGCTGTGGAGCCAGAACGACGTGATCAACGCGCATCAGCGCCGTTACACCCGGGCCGAGCTCAAGGAAAAGCTGGCGCAGCATGGCTTTCGCGTGCTGCGCGCCTCCTACAACAACTTCTTGCTCTTCCCCCTGGCGGCCGGGCTGATCCTGGCCCGCCGCGGCCGGGCCGAGCCAGAGCTGGCCTCGCCCCATTTCGACGATGATGCCTATCAGGTGGAGATGGAGCCTGCGCCGCCCGGCATGAACGGTGTGCTGACCGGCGTGGGCCAGGTGGAGGCCAGCCTGATGAAGCACGTCTCGCTGCCGATTGGGACGTCGATTCTGTGTATTGCGGAGCGGAGATAACCACGGATAGAAGGAGACGCGGATCAGAGAGCTGATCCGCGCCTCCTTCTATCCGTTCTCATACGGGGATGTTGTCGATTTGATCCGACAAGCTGGCAACGTCACGCAAGGTCAGCGCTGAAATCTTGTCGCTCACGGGATAACTATGGGGGCCAGGGTGGACAATCCACAGATGATCCAGGTCAAGATCCGCCACTGCGCTGCGCATCGACCGGGTCAGAGAAGGCGCCTCATTGAACTTCGCTTCGACGCCGAAATGGCGACCGCGCTGGGTAAAGAACAGGTCCAGTTCGGCCCCACTTTGGGTAGCCCAGAAGTACGCCTGCGACGGCCTGACGGTCTGGAGAACCTGTTCCAAGGCGAATCCCTCCCACGAAGCGCCGGCACGAGGATGGGCCAGGAGACTATATTGGTCGGGCAAATCCAGCAGGCTGTGCAAGAGACCTGAGTCGCGCAAGTAGATCTTGGGTGACTTGACTTGCCGCTTGCCGATGTTGGCGTACCACGGCTGCAACTGGCGCACCATGAATGTGCCGGTGAGAATATCCAGATAGGAGCGCACCGTTTTGTCGGCCAGTCCCATGGACCGAGCCAGCTCGGAAGCGTTCCAGGTTTGCCCGTGGTAGTGTGCCAGCATGGTCCAAAAGCGGCGCATGGCCGGCGCGGGAATGGTGATCCCCAACTGAGGAATGTCCCGCTCCAGGAAGGTGCGAATAAAACCCTCGCGCCAGGCTGCGCTGTCGTCGTCCGAGCCGGCCAGGAACGCGCGCGGAAATCCACCTCGAACCCAAAGCTCCTCCCAGCGCTCTGCTCCGACCTCGCCCAGGTCGAAACCGGCCAACTCGATGAACTCGACGCGCCCTGCCAGAGTCTGTGAGACATTCTTGATGATGTCCGGCGATGCGCTGCCCAGGATCAAGAAGCGAGCCTGGTTCTGTGGCCGGTCCACCAGCACCTTGAGCACTGCAAACAGCTCCGGCATGATCTGGATCTCGTCGATGACAACGACGCCTCCCAGCGCGCCAAGCGCCAGTTCAGGATTCTGCAGTCGCCGAATGTCGGGCTGCGACTCCAGATCGAAATAGGTTTCGTTGCGGTCCTCAATGTACTGCCGGGCAAGTGTGGTCTTGCCGACCTGACGCGGCCCCAGAAGTGCCACGATGGCCGATCGGCTCATGGCGGTTGCGATACGCTGCGAATAATCTGATCGGGCAATCATACGCGTAGTTTACCATGAAAATTCGGATTGTCAACTCGAATTTTCACGGTAATCAGCAGGTCTGTATGCCGTCCCTGATCCGCTGATACAGGTCGTTGGTGGCCGCCGCTGGCTGCACCCCCAGCTCGCTGGCCAGCAGCCGGCGGCAAAGATGATACTGCACCAGCGCCTCCTGCGCCGGCCGACGCGGGCCAGCAAGCGCATCACCTGCATGTGCGCTTCCTCGAGCCAGGGGGCCAGGCTGGCGGCCGAGACCGCCTGGGCGGCCGAGGCGCACGCCGACGAGCTGGCCCAGGTCGAGGGTTATAGCAGGGCAGCCGGGGAGATGGCCGTCCAGTTGTGCCAGGAGTATGCGGAGACGCTGAAGTAGATGCGATTTGGGTGCATCCAAAATGATTTGGTAACTGCTCAGCCGGTCGTTCAGAAACCGGGTTTTTCTCGTGCGGTATGGTTTTCGTCTTTGTAACGGCCTTTCATGGCGCCATGACCCTGGTCTGTGAGACAAAAACCCGGTTTCTAATGCCATGCCTGAG
>JACSRL010000627.1 GCA_014879765.1 Anaerolinea sp.
GATCCCAAGGGCGTCCCGCCCGCCATCGACTCAAGCGCCCCACCGGCGGGACGCCTGGCAGATCGACACATGAGACCGGCGGGACGCCTGGCAGATCGACACGTGAGACCGGCGAGACGCCTGGCAGATCGACACGTGAGACCGGCGAGACGCCTGGCAGATCGACACGTGAGACCGGCGGGACGCCTGGCAGATCGACACGTGAGCGTCGATCCCATCACCACCGATCCCAAGGGCGTCCCGCCCGGCTTCACTTCAGCGGCTACCGACCAAAAAACGCCTCCACCTCCTCGATCCGCGTCACCTGTCGGCCAGGGGGCAGCGCGGCCAGGATGCGCCGGCCGTATTGTTTGGTGTGGATGCGCGCGTCCAGCAGGGCGATGACGCCGCGGTCGCTTTCGTTGCGCACCAGCCGGCCCGCGCCCTGGCGCAGGGTCAGGATGGCGTTGGCCAGTTGCAGCTCCTCGAAGGGGTTGCCGCCCCGCTTCTTCACCAATTGCTCCTGTCGCATCTGCACCGGGTCCTGGTGCGGCAGGAAGGGGATCTTGTCCAGGATCACCAGCGACAGCGCCTCGCCGGGCACGTCCACCCCCTCCCAGAAGCTGCGCGTGCCGAAGAGCACCGCGTTGCCGTCGGCCTTGAACTGCTCCAGCAGCTCCTGCCGGGTCAGTCCGCCCCCCTGGAAATAGCAGGGCCAGGGCAGCCGGGCCTCCAGCGCGTCGTAAAGCTGCTCCATGCGCCGCCGGCTGGTGCAGAGCACAAAGGCGCGGCCGCGGCTGACCTGCACCAGCCGCTCCACCTCGCCGGTCAGCCAGCGCAGATAGACCTCCTCCCCCTGGCCGTAGTCCGGCTCCACCCCGCGCGGCGTGTAGATCAGCACCTGCTGGCGATAGTTGAAGGGGCTGGCGATGCGGCGGGCCAGCAGCGGCCCATCGGCCGGCGCGCCCACCTGGCGGCGGAACCAGCCCAGGTCGTCGGCCACGCTCAGGGTAGCGCTGGTGCTGATGATCCTCGGCCAGGCGCCGAACAGACTGTTGCTCAGCGGCTCCGCTACCTCCAGCGGCCGGTAGATGGCCGACAGGCGATCCTGCTCGCGCCGGTTGCCGCTGTTGTCCATCTCACAGTAGCGGATGTAGCTCTCGGACTCTGGGTGCGCCAGGGCATGGACGGCGCCGGACAGCTCCGCTGCATAGCGCAGCAGCGCGTCGTGCGCCGCGGACTCGCCGGACGCGGGCTTGTAGGCTGCCAGCTTGCGCTCCAGCTCCTCCAGCGCGTGTCCCAGGCGGATCCCCTCCTGGATCTCCCCTTGCAGGTCCCAGCGCTCGCTCCATCGCTGCGGCCGGCGCTCCAGCAGCGCGGCGAAGAACTGGCCGTTGTGCTCCATGGCGGCCTGGCGCAGCGATGTGGGCACAATCTCCTGGGTCAGGGGGTGATTGGCCACCGCGGCCAGCGTCTCCATCTCCAGCGTTTGCGAAAGCGCGCCGATGGCGTAGCCGGGCAGCTCGTGCGCCTCGTCGACGATCAGCGCCGGCCGCAGGGGCAGGATCTTGTTGTCGCTGCGCAGGGTGCTGAAGCAGAGCAGGGCGTGGTTGGTGACGATGATGTCGGCCGCGGCCGCCCGCACCTTGGCCTCCTCGTAGTAACACTCATCGAAAAGGGGACATTTGCGACCGCCACACTCGCGATGGCTGACGGTCAGACGCTGGCGCAAGGGGAAGGACAGCCCCATCTCCTCCACGTCGCCGCTGGGCACGGCCGCCAGTCCCCGCTCCACCCGCTCCGCGTCGTCAGCCAGACCGGGCAGGCCGCGCTGGCGCAGCAGCTCGACGGTGCGCAGGTTGCACAGGTAGTTGCTGCGCCCCTTGAGCAGGGCCATGCTGAAGGGCCGCGGCGCGATGCGCTGCAGGTCGGGCAGGTCCTGCCGCCAGAGCTGGCTCATCAGCGCCTTGTTGGAGGTGCTAACCACCGCCTTGGCGCCTGACCAGATCACCGGCGCCAGGTAGGCAAAGGACTTGCCGATGCCGGTGCCGGCCTCGACCACGGCGTGGCGCCGGTCGTTGAGCGCGCTGCGCACCAGCTCGGCCATGGCGATCTGGCCCTGGCGCGGCCGGTAGCGTTCGCCCAGCAACTGCGCCACCGGGCCGCCGGCCTGGAAGATGCCGGCCACCGGCGGACAGTCGATGGGCAGCTCCAGGTCCTGGCCCTCGGCCATGTGGCCCGGCTCGTCGATAGTCGGCGGCGCGGCCGCGGCCGGCGGGGCCGGCTCAGCCCAACGCGGGTCTGGCGGCGGCTCCGGCGGGGCCTGCGGCCGCCAGGCCGGCATGAACCACGACTCGTGCGCCTCAGGCGGCGGCTCGTCAGGCAGATCGGGGCGGAAGCCTGGCGGTGGTGGGCCGGAGCTGCGGCGGGCTTGTCCGGCCCGCTTCCTGTCGTTTATGTCATCATACGATCGTTGGCTCATCGTTGCTTCCATCCCAGATCATTTCTGAGGCCAAACGTAACTGCTCAGACATGGCATCAGAAACCGGGTTTTTGTCTCACAGACCAGGATCATGGCGCCATGAAAGGCCGTTGCGCAGACAAAAATCATGCCCGCACGAGAAAAACCCGGTTTCTGAACGAGCTGCCGGCGATGGATTCCGTTCCTGCTCAGCAAAGAACTGCGCTCGCGCACCTTCGCGGTCTTCGTGCTCCTTCGTGCGTTCGTGCTCCAACTCCTACGCCGCGTCCCTCAGCATCTCCGCCACGGCCAGCGCCCGCTGGGCCGCGTCGCCCACGTAGTCGCTGGCGTCCAGCAGCGAGGCGATCTCGCCGGGCAATAGCCACTGGGTGACGCGCGGATCGGCGCGCAGGCTGCTGGCCAGCGGGTTGGGCTGGCCGCGGCGCAGGGCATCCCACGCCACCAGGCTGTGCTCGCGGATCACCTCGTGCAGCGCCTGCCGGTCGCCGCCAGCCTTGACCGCCTCCATCAACAGCCGCTCGGTGGCGGCAAAGACGCCGTAGGTAGCCAGGTTGCGCGCCACGACCTCCTCGCGCACCACCAGCCCCTGCACGACGCGCGTGGCGCGGCCCACCAGCTCATCGGCCAGCAGAAAGGCCTCCGGCAAGAGCATGCGCCGGTTGGCCGAATCGTCCAGGGTGCGCTCCAACAGGCTGTGCGCGGCGTTGTCCCAAGCCACCCGCGGCAGCGCGGCCAGTTGGCGGGCCAGGCTGTCCAGATTTTCAGCGTCGATGGGGTTGCGCTTGAAAGGCATAGCGCTGCTGCCTACCTGCTTGGCGCCGAAGGGCTCGCTCCACTCGCCGATGGTGGGCGCCTGCAAGAGGCGCAGATCGAAGGCCAGCCGGTAGATGGACTGGGCCAGCCCGGCCAACGCGTTGACCACCAGCCAGTCCTGCTTGCGCGGGTAGACCTGGGTGCCGGCCAGGTGCGCCTGGATGCCCAGCAGCTCCATCACCCGCGCCTCCAGCCGCGCCGGCGTCCAGCCGCTCTCCTCCAGCAGTTGGCCGTAGGAGGCAGAGGTGCCCACTGCGCCGCGCAGCCCCTTGCCGCGCACACCCTGGCGCGCGCGGCTCAGCTCCTGCCAGTCCAGCAGCAGATCGTAGCCGTATTGCGCCAGGCGATAGCCGACGGTGGTGGGCTCAGCCGGCTGCAGGTGGGTGAAGGCCATGCAGGCCAGCCGGGCGTGGCGCTGGATCTGGTCGGCGACTACACGCAAAAGGGTCGCCAGCTTGTCCTGCAACAGGTCAAAGGCCGCGATCAGCCGCAGCGCCTCCACGTTGTCCAGCACATCCATGCTGGTAGCGCCCAGGTGGATGATGCCGCCGCCCAGCGGGCACTGCTCGGCGTAGGTGCGGATCTCGGCCATCAGATCGTGGCGGATCTCGGCCTCGATCTCGGCTGCCCGCTCCAGGTCGATCTGCTCCTGGTGCGCGGCCAGATCGGCCACCTGCTCGGCCGTGACCAGCCCGGCCTCCTGCTGCGCGGTGGCCAGTGCGACCCAGAAGCGGCGCAGCAGCAGCCGCTTGTGCC
>JACSRL010000612.1 GCA_014879765.1 Anaerolinea sp.
TTGCGCAGACGAAGACCATGGACGCACGAGAAAAACCCGGTTTCTGAACGACGGGCTGAGCAGTTACCATTCGGGATGCTTCGCCGAGCCTCAGCATGACAAGCAGCTCAGCAACGTTGTCTCCATTTTAGCCACAGATGCGATTTTTGGGTAGAATTCATGCAACTGTTCAGGCGCCGGGCACTTGCGCTTGACTTCGTAGCGTGAATTAGCTTCACGTGTCGCATGGCAAGCGTAGATGCTACGCGAAGTGCCCGGCGCCTACGGCTGGATAGTTACGAATTCATTGCGCCATGAACCGCCAGACTTCTCTCCTCTCCCTGCTGATGGGCAGCGCCGCGGCCGCCGGGCTGGCCTGGCTGGTGATCAACCGGCCGCCGACCAACCCCAACCTGGCCACGGCGCTGCTGCTGCTGGCGCTGGCCGTGACGGGGCTGCTGGCGCCGCTGTTGAGCTGGCTGCACCGCCGCATTCCCTTCGGCGGCCGGCCGCCCAGCGGCCGGGCCGCGCTGCGCCAGGCCGCGCTGCTGGGACTGGCCGCAGTCGCGCTGGTCATCCTGCACCTGCGCGAGCTGCTGGATGGCACGCTGGTGCTGGGGGTCCTGGCGCTGGTGGTGCTGGTGGAAGTCTTCGTGCAGAGCCGCCGGGAGCCGGCATGACCGGGCAAGGCCCGCGGCTGCACTGGGCCACGCGCCTGCCCGCGGGCCGGCCGGCCAGCCTGCTGGTGCGGCCCGCTGCGATCAACCTGCTGCTGGAGGAGGAACAGTTTTCTTTCACCTTCGACCCGCTGGGGCGGCTGCACGGCGCATTCTACCAGGGGCGCAACTATCGCCGCAGCTTGGACAACCGCGTGCTGGCTAAGTGGCCGGCCGCCGAGAAGGGGCAAAAGGAGCGCCGCTGGCTGGCGCGCGAGGAGGCGCGCGGCCTGGTGCAGGTGGCGCAGGGGCTGGCCGGGCAGATGGCCGCGGCGGCCGCGGACGCGCCGCCGGCCGTGGCCGCGGCCCTGGCCAGCCTGGCGCGCTGGGATTGGGCCGCGCTGGAGGCTGACCGGCAGCGCTTCCAGCAGATCTACACCCCGGTGGGCATCCTGCCCCCCGACCAGTATCTGGCGCTGGTGGTGCAGGCCACCCACGGCTGCTCGCACAATGCCTGCACCTTCTGCACCTTCTACCAGGACATTCCCTTTCGCATCAAGACGCCGGAGCAGTTTCGCCAGCACGTGGCCGATGTGCTGGACTTCTTCGGCCCGGCCGTGGCCATGCGCCGGTCGATCTTTCTGGCCGACGCCAACGCGCTGGTGATCCCCATGCCGCGGCTGCGGGCGCTGTTGCAGGGCCTGCAGCCTGCGGCGTTGCCCCGCTTCGCCTTCATCGATGCCTTTCACGTGGAGCGCAAGAGCGTGGCCGACTGGCAGGAGCTGCGGGCGGATGGGCTGGCGCGGGTCACCATCGGCATGGAGAGCGGCCACGATCCGCTGCTGCGCTGGCTGAACAAGCCGGGGGACGCGAGCGACGTGCTGGACGCGGTGACCAGGCTCAAGGCGGCCGGCTTGCAGACCAGCGTGATCGTCCTGCTGGGCGCGGGGGGCGATCGTTACGCGCAGGGACACGTGGCCGACACCGTGGCGCTGCTCAACGCCATGCCGCTGGGCCGGGGAGACCTGATCTACTTCTCCGATTTCGTGCCCCAGGCCGATGCACCCTATGCCGGGCTGGCGGCCGCAGCCGGCATCGAGACGCTGCCGGCTGCGGCGCTGCGCGGCCAGGAAAACGCCATCCGCGCCGGCTTCGTGGCCCAGAACCCCGCGCGGCCGCCGCAGTTTGCCCGCTATGATATCGGGGAATTCGTTTATTGAGCGTAACTATTCAGCCGTAGGTGCCGGGCACTTGAATCTACTCAAGCGCAAGTGCCCGGCACCTGAACAGTTACTATTGAGCTATCCATTTTGACAAGGGACGGAAACGATGGTATCCTGGCAAAGGTCAGACGATTGTCGTTTGTCATAGCTTCGATCTGGCGTCGCCGGTTCTTCGTTTTGCCCCCCGCTGCCGGCTCCGCCGTCGAATCAGCCCCATAGCCACGGTACCTGTTCAGTCAACGGGTATGAGCACGTTGATTTCGATACGGCGGCCTACTCAATCAACGTGCTCATACCGGCCAGCTAAACAGATATCATCCCCAAAGGATCACGCACCATGTTGGTGGAACGACGCCGTTCCATAGCCAGCCAGGCCACCACCATCCTTGCCGAACGCATCAGGAGCCAGACCTACGCGCCGGGCAGCCGGCTGCCCTCGGAAAGCGAGCTGGCGGTAGAGCTGGGGGTCAGCCGGGCGACGGTGCGCAGCGCGCTGGCCCGCTTGGCGGCCGAGGGGATGGTGCTGCGCAAACAGGGCGATGGCACCTACGTCAACGCCCGGCTGGAGAATCTCCCCACCACCCTGGACGGACTGTGGAATTTCCTGCGCCTGATCGAGTTCAGCGGCCGCGCGCCGTCGATCCGGGTCTTGTCGCGCACGGTGCGGCCGGCCACAGAGGGTGAGATGGAGGCGCTGGCGCTGGAGGAAGAGGAGCCGGTCTTCTTCTTGCAGCGCGTTTTTTATGCCGACAACACGCCGGCCATTCTGGCCAGCAACGCCATCCCGCTGGCCGCGCTGCGGCTGCCGCCGGAGCAGTGCGACGGTCAACTGCCCATCGACCAGTTGATCATGAGCTGCTGCGATGCGCAGATCGCCTATGACATCTTCGACATCGGCGCGGTTCTGCCCGACGCCGAGGCGCGCGCGGCGCTGGCGCTGGCCGAGGAGCGCCCGCTGCTGCACCTGCGCCAGGTTTTCTATGACCGGCAGAACGAGCCGCTGCTCTGCGGCAGCAGCCTTTATGACGACAAGCTGCTGGGCCTGCGCCTGGTGCAGAGCTGGGCGTAAGCGCCTGCAACCGCAGATTGGCTCGGTCGGAGACCGGCCAAAGCACCCACTCAATAAGGATCTGACCATGACCAAAACTGCTCTGGTGGCCGTCGGCGGCAACTCCCTCATCACCCACAAGGATCATCCCGACGTGCCGCATCAGTGGGACGCGGTGCGCGAGACCTGCCGCCATCTGGCGGACATGGTGGTGGCCGGCTGGCGGCTGGTGATCACCCACGGCAACGGGCCGCAGGTGGGCTACATCCTGCGCCGCAACGAGCTGGCCGCGCACGAGGTACACACCACACCGCTGGATCTGATCGTGGCCGACACCCAGGGCGCGATCGGCTACATGCTGCAGCAGGCGCTGCGCAACGAGCTGCGCCAGAGCCGCGGCCAGGATACCCCGGTGGTCTCGGTGGTGACGCAGGTGCTGGTGGACCGCAACGACCCGGCTTTCCAGAATCCCAGCAAGCCCATCGGCAGCTTTATGACCGAGGAGCATGCCCGCAGCTTCGAGAAGGAAGGGTGGCAGGTGGTGGAAGATGCCGGCCGCGGCTGGCGGCGGGTGGTGGCCTCGCCGCGGCCGCTGGAGGTGATCGAAGAGGGCTCGGTGCGCGCGCTGTTGGCGGCCGACAATGTGGTGGTGGCGGCCGGCGGCGGCGGCATCCCGGTGGTATACAACACCAGCGGCGAGCTGCGCCAACTGCAGGGCATCTACGCGGTGATCGACAAGGACCTGGCCAGCGGCCTGCTGGCGCGGCAGTTGGGCGCCGATCTGCTGCTGATCTCCACCGGCGTGCCGCAGATCGCGATCAACTTCAACACGCCGCAGCAGCAGAATCTGTCGGAGGTGACGGTGGACACGCTGGAGGGCTATCTGCGCGAGGGTCATTTTGCGCCGGGCAGCATGAAGCCCAAGGTGGAGGCGGCCATCGCCTTCGTGCGCGCCGCCGGCAAGCCGGCGCTGATCACGATGCCATCGGAGATCGGCAAGGCGCTGGCGCACGAAAGCGGCACCTGGATCATGCCGGCGTAGGTTGGCGCGTGCGAGCACGTGATCTCGATACGGCGGCCTACTCGATCCACGGATCTCGATACGGCGGCCTACTCGAT
>JACSRL010000528.1 GCA_014879765.1 Anaerolinea sp.
TCTCCCTGCCCTCCGGCGCCACGCGACCATCCCCCCCCCAAAAAAAACCATCCGCCGCGCCGGCTGCGTCGCACCTGTGCGATGCGCAGACCATGGCCTGGCGGATGGTCAGACACGGCTCATCCCTGTCGCGGGATGCGAGGCAGCGCGGCTTACTGGCCGGCGGCCAGTTGGAAACTGTCGAAGAACGCCTGCACCAGGGCCAGATCCATCTTCTCCGCCGTGCCCAAGCTGATCATCTGATAGAGCCGGTCAGGGCCCAGGATGACACGGGCGATCCCTGTGATGGCGCTGCCGCTGGGGGAGGCGCTGGCGTCGATGGTGAAACTGAATTCACGTCCGGGCAAGCCACTCACAGTGATCTGCTTTTCATCTTGCAGCACGCCATTGACATTGGCTACCGCGCCGTCGCGGCCGCCGTCCAGGATCGACTGGATGGTCGCCTCGTCGCCGCTGGCAATGACCTCGACCACCGCAGGCGGAAAGCCGTTGTGGCTGACTATCATGGCGCCGTCGGCGTCCTCGGTGACGTACATGGCCACTGCAATGTCGCCGGCCTCAGTCGTCACGGTCTGGGTGATCGTCTCCGGCGCCTGGGGCAGGCGCACCGAGAAGCTGCCGTCTGGCGCGGTGAAGGCAACCCAGCCGGCCAGCGGATCGGGGGTTGCGGTCGGCGCGGCCGGTTCAGCCGGCGCGGCCGGCGTGGCTGCGCCGCCGCAGGCGGCCAGGATGGTCGCCAACAGGGCCAACAAGAGGGTGGTGATCAGGGTGGTTCGGAATGTCATCGGTTGCTCCTTCAGGGGAGGGTGTTGGGAAGGTTGCCAACCTTTCGACAAAGGCGGCGCTCCTCGCGCGGCAGGCGTGCGCAGTAGAATTATACCGGTTTTTTGCTGCCGCTGAAATTTCCAAACTTGTCGCGTGGCGGCGTTGTTCACACCCAGTGTATCGGAGCCCGCGTGCTGAGCAGGCATCAGCAGGCCGTCTGTTATCGAAAATAGCGCGCGCCCAGATAGTCCAGCAGCACCGGATCGACCTGCTCCCCCGCGGCCGCGGCCTGCAGCGCGGCCAGCCGCGCCTGGTACGCGGCCCCGGCCGCGGGATCGGCGCAGCCCGGCCCCAGCAACACCACGTCGCCGGCGAAATAGCAGACCTCCAGCCCGCGCCTGTCCGCGATCCAGCGCAGCAGACCGTAGTACTGCCGCGGCTGCACCCCATAGCGGTGGTCGTTCAGGTCCACCAACACCCAGTCCACCCGGTCGGCCACGGCCAGGATGCGCGGATCGTGCAGCAGATACAGCCCCTGGCGATTGGCCAGATGCGGCGCGTAGGCCTCGGTGGTGGCCACAGCCCCATCGCCCGGCAGCCGCGCGGCCGCCGCCCGGAACGCCGCCGGATCCACGACGCGGGTCAGGCTGTAGTTTTCCCAGTCCACCTGGCCGGTGCGCGGCTGCCAGAACTGGTCCAAGCCCAGGGCCAGCAGCGCGCAGACGGCCAGCCAGAGGAGGGTGAGCGTGAAACGTGAAGCGTGAAACGTGAAACGTGAGGCTGCCACCCGCTCCATGCCATACACCGCCGCCGCGAACACCACCGGGATCGTCAGCGCGGCGTAGTGGAAATAGATCGACGCCTGGTAGAGGTTGCCGGCCAGCCAGTTGATGGCCAGGCTGGGCAGGGCGATCAGCGCCGCCGGGCTGAGCAGCGACAGGAAGCCCACGGGCAGCAGGAGCTTGACCAGCATCCAGAGGCGCCGCGGCTCCCCCAGCAGGTGGCCGGCGATGCGGCCGGGGTTGCGCAGCGCGCCGGCCAGGATATCGGCCGGCCCGCTGCCCAGCCAGGCATAGCGCGCCAGCGTGTCCGACTCCGCGCCGCGGAAGTGGGGGATGAGGACGAAAAGAGCCAGCAGCGACCAGGCCAGGCCAGCCCCTGCCCAGAGCAGGCCCACGGCTTGCAGGCCGCGGTCGCGATCCACCTCTGTTTGCTCGGGCCGGTCTCCTGACCGTGCCCGCCGCCCGCGCCACCAGGCCCACAATCCAAACGCCGCCACCGTCAGCCCCACATCCTCCTTGGTCAGCAGCGCCAGCCCCAGCGCCAGGCTCATCGCCCCCAGCCGCCGCGCCTCCAATGCCCAGAAAGCCAGCAGCAGCAGCGGGATCGCGAAGACCTCCTCATGGAACTCGAAGCGGTTGACAAAGCCCAGCGCCGGGTAGCTCAGATAGATCGCGGCCAGCAGCAGCGCGGCCAGGTGCGCCCCTTGCGGCCAGTGGGGCAGCAGGCGGCGGCGGGCCAGCAGCGCCAGCGGCCACGCGCCCACGGCCAGCGCGCCGGATTGCAGCAGCAGCAACAGCCGCGCGTCCGGCCACAGGCGATACAGGGGCGCCAGCGGCAGGATGATGGGCGAGATGTGATCCCCCAGGTAGTTGTCCACCTCTACCGAGCCGGCGAAGAGACGCCCGTGGCCGGTGTTCCACCACACCTGGGCGTGCAGCCCCAGATCGTAGGCCTTGGAGTTGAAAGCGTTGTGGCGGGCGATGCTATAGCTGGCCAGCACCGCCGCGGCGACGACGATGGCCGCGGCCAGCAGAAGCTGCCAGCGCCGCCCCCCTTGCAGCCAGCGATCCAGACGCAACAGCCACGGCGTCAGGCGCTCGCCCACGGCCAGGATCTGGCGCGGCCAGAGGGCCACTGCCACCAACAGCGCCCCCAACAGCCCAGCCGTCACGCGCGCCTCGGCCAACAGGCTGGCGTTGTAGGTCGCCGTCAGCGTCGAGGCAGGCAGCGCGCCGGCAACCCACCCCCGCGGTGTCAAAAGCAGCGCAGCCGCGGCCAGCAACGCCAGACCCGCCGCACCCAGTAGCCAACGCCAGATCGTCACATCACTGCTCCAGCTTGCGCTAACACGCTGCTCCAGCTTGCTTTAGCTTGCTTCGCTGTGCCAGGCTGCGCTTTCAAGCGCAGCCCGGCGCCGCCATCAACCCCGGTCCTCAATCGCCGCCACCGCCCGCACCTCGCCCACCACCTGCTGACGGTGATTGACCACCGCCGGCCGGCGCAGCGGCTCCAGCCGGGCCAGCACCTCGGCATCGACCAGCCCCAAGCTGTCCAGCGCGGCGACGATCATCGGCCCCTTGGCGCGCGCGTTGCCATCCTCGATCTTCAGCGCCAACCCCACGCTGCGGCCGTCCGGCGTGCGGATGCCGATGCCCTGGTAGCCCTCGGCGCCCCCTTTGCTGACGATGCTCCCCGCGCCGGCCCGCATCAACTGGTCATCCAGCGCGCCGTGGCCGGAGACCAGATGCGGCCAGGCCTGCATGGCCGCCGTCGCGCGCCGGCAGTCGGCCGGCGCGTCCGGGTCGATCAGCCGGGCAAAGGCCAGCGCCATGCTGGCCAGCGGCAGGGCAAAGGCTGGCACCGTGCAGCCGTCGGGCGCGGTCGGGATCTCGGCCGGCATCAGATCGGTCAGCGCGCACAGCCGCTCCAGAATCGCCCTCTGCACCGGATGGTCGGGCTGGGTGTAGTCCAGGTCCTCCAGCCCCAGAAAACGGGTCAGGGTCAACATGCCGGCGTGCTTGCCAGAGCAGTTGTTGTGGCGCGCGTCCGGCTCCAGGCCGGCCGCGGCCAGCCGCCGGCTGGCCCCCTCGTCGATGGGCCAGTGTACGCCGCAGCGCAGCGCGCCCACATCCAGCCCGATGGTGTCCAGGATCTGCTGGCAGATCTGGACGTGCTCCTCTGTGCCGTGATGCGAGGCGCACATCAAGGCCAGCGCGCGTTGGTCCAGGCCAAAATGCTCCAGCGCGCCCGCGGCCACCGTGGGCAGCGCCTGGAAGGGCTTGGCGGCCGAGCGCAGATAGGCCACGTGTCGCGGGTTGCCGGCTGCCCCCAGCAGGCGCCCCGACGCATCGACCACCGCCAGCGCGCCGCGGTGGGTGCATTCCACCACATCGCCGCGCGTCAGCTCCACCATGGGAACGGTCTCGTTGCTGTGAGCAGGCATAGGGTCAATCCTCCTGGTCAAAGGGATCGTCGTC
>JACSRL010000613.1 GCA_014879765.1 Anaerolinea sp.
GACACTTTCCGCGATTCCGGTTACGAGTTACGCATTACTCGTTACTCATAACCCGGAGACACTTTCCGCGATTCCGGTCACGCATCACGCACCACGCATCACTCTGGAGTCCCCCATGTCCGATTTCGACCGTTTTGCCCGCTTCTACGATCTTGATTACGAGCCCTTCCAGGAGGATGTGGCGCTGTACCTCGGCCTTGCCGAGCGCACGGGAGGGCCGCTGTTGGAGCTGGGCTGCGGCACCGGGCGCTTGCTGCTGCCGCTGGCCCGCGCCGGCTTCGACATCACCGGCGTCGACATGTCGCCGCGCATGTTGGAAGTGGCCCAGGCCAAGGTGGACGAGGCCGGCCTGGGCGAGCAGATCACCCTGGTGCAGGCCGACATGCGCGAGGTGCAACTGCCGCAGCAATACCGCCTGGCCTTCATCGCCATCAACTCCTTCATGCACCTGCTGACGCTGGAGGATCAACTGGCCGCGCTGCGGGCCTGGCGCAGGCTGTTGTCGCCCGGCGGCCTGCTGGTCATCGACGTGGACAACCCGGATCCGCGCCACCTGCTGGAGGCCGACGGCCGGCTGGACATGCAAGGGAGCTGGTTCGACCCCGACACCGGCGCCACGGTGCTCAAGCAGATGTCGCGCACCCTGGACGCAGCGCGCCAGCTTCAGCAGGTCCTGTTCATCTACGACGAGATCTTCCCCGACGGCCAGATGCGGCGCACCCTGGCCCCCTTCCCGGCCCGCACCCTGCACCGTTTCGAGGGAGAGCTGTTGCTGGACAAGGCCGGCTTTGTCCTGGAGCAGGTCTACGGCTCCTACGACCTGGACCCCTTCGACAGCGCCAGCGAGCGCATGATCTTTGTCGCGCGCCGCGCAGAGCGTGAGCCCCGCTGAACCAAACGGCGTCTGGCTTCATGTAAGGTGGTGTCATGTGTGACGTAATGCGTAATGCGTAATGCGTAACCGGAATCGCGGGAAGTGTCTCTGGGTTACGAGTTACGGGTTACGTATTACGGGTTACGAGTTACGCCTACCCCCAAGGAGCACACCAATGAAACGTACAGCTTTGTTCGCAGCGCTTGCCGCGCTGTTGTTGGTCATCAGCATCAGCCTGCCATCGGCTTCCAATGCGCTGCCGGCCGCGCAGGCACAGGACGGGACGGTGCAGTTGACCGTCTACAACCAGGATCTGGCCTTGGTCTCAGAGACGCGCACGGTGCCGCTGAAGGTCGGCCTGAACGAGGTGGTCTACAGCAACGTGGCCGCGCTGATCGACCCCACCAGCGTTTCCTTCAAGTCGCTGACCGACCCGGAGGGCACGGAGGTGCTGGAGCAGAACTTCGAGTATGACCTGGTGGGATCGACCAAGCTCTTGCAGAAGTACATCGACCAGGTGATCGTCGTCCAGACGCAGGACTCGCAGACCTACACCGGCACCCTGCTCAGCGCGGCCGACAATGTCATCCTGCAAGGAGAGGATGGCGCGGTGACCATGCTCAGCCAGGAGCAGATCCGCAACATCAACTTCCCCGCCCTGCCCGATGGCCTGCGCACCCGGCCCAGCCTGGTCTGGCTGATCGACGCGCAGCAGGCTGGCGACCACAACACGGCCGTCACCTACCTGACCAACGGCATGAGCTGGCAGGCCGATTACGTGCTGTTGCTGAACGAGGAGAGCACTGCCTTCGATCTGAACGGCTGGGTGACGCTGGACAACCGCAGCGGCGCCAGCTTCGAGGACGCCATGCTCAAGCTGGTGGCCGGCGACATCAACCGCGCCGAGACGCCCGTCTACGCCCGCGACGTGATCATGATGGCCGAGGCGGCCGCCGCGCCCGCGCCGGCCGTGGAGCAGCGCGAGTTCTTCGAGTATCACCTCTACCAGGTGACGCGGCCGGTGACGGTCAAGGACAACCAGACCAAGCAGATCGAATTCGTCACCGGCCAGGCCGTGCCCGTGACCAAGTTCTACGTCTACGACGGCGCGGCCGGCTATGCCGGCTACGGCTATGGCCCGGTGACCGACTCTGGCTACGGCGCGCAGGCTGGCATCAGCGACGTGACGGTGATGCTGGAGTTCCGCACCGACGAGGCCAGCAACCTGGAGACGCAACTGCCGGCCGGCCGCGTGCGGCTCTATCAGGAGGATGTGGACGGCAACCCGCTGCTGGTGGGCGAGGATCAGATCGATCACACCCCCAAGAACGAGACCGTGCGCCTGACCGTGGGCAACGCCTTCGACATCAAGGGAGAGCGGGTGCAGACCAACTACAAGCCCTTGGGCGACAGCGGCGCCGAGGAGAGCTTCCGCATCACCCTGCGCAACCACAAGGACGAGGCCGTGGAGGTACGGGTGGTGGAGAACCTCTATCGCTGGACCGAATGGAACATGCTCAGCGAGACGCTGGACGGCGCGCCGGTGGAGCACAGCCAGCTCAGCAGCCAGCAGGTCGAGTGGCGGGTATCCGTGCCGGCCAACGGCGAGGCCGTGCTGGAATACACCGTGCAATATCGCTGGAAGTAGGCTTCACAGTTGACAAAGTCTCTTCCTTCAAGTCCTTAGCGCGTCATAGCTCGCCAGC
Organism: Anaerolinea sp.; assembly: GCA_014879765.1. GTDB lineage: Bacteria > Chloroflexota > Anaerolineae > JAAEKA01 > JAAEKA01 > JAAEKA01. The sequence goes on from JACSRL010000613.1 coordinate 2,581, forward strand.
GGCGCCAGTATCTGGCCCTGCTGGTGCGGAACAACTTGAGTCGGCCGCGGCCCTCAGCGTAGGTCCTGAACTCGCGCAGCCGCTCCAGGTAGGTCCTGGACGCGGCCCGGGTCGGGCACGTACCAGCGGCCGGCCTCGTCCTGCAAGAAGCTCTTCTCCAGGATGGCGCGCAGCTCCGGCAGTTGCTCGTGGCCGACCTGGTGCAGCTTGCGCAGGACGTTGTAGATCGCCTGCCTCTTTGCCCGTACTAAAGCATCCCCTGATCAGTCAGATATTGTCGAACAGCAGCGACGAATCTGGTCGCATCTACGATGGCTTCGTTGCTGATGCCGGCGTCCAGGTCGATCATCTCCCCGTAGTCGTGGATCTGTCGCCGATCAAAGGCCAGATGCAATGCTTTGGATAAATCGGGAGCGAAAACACCGGTCTTGACGAACTCGCGATCGAACAGGCTGATGGCGCCGCTGTGGCGGGATGTGCCTAACTGCTTGGTAGCCAGCAGCGCCAGGAGGGCGTAGAACATGGCGTAATATGCCCGGTTGACTGCGCCGCGTTGCGCGTCGGCATCACGCAGGATGCCGGCCTCGCGCAGGCTATCGTCGGCCTGGCGGATGCGGTAACGCAGCAGGTCAGCCAGCCGATCTTCGTTCATAGCGGCACTCCCTCCGCCTGCACGTTCAGGATGATAGGGTTGACGCCCATGGGGCCGTGTTCCAACTGCTCGCTCGTCACTACCAGAGTCGAGATCACCCGGTCCATCTCCAGGCCAACCTCCCAGGCCACTTCACTGATCTGGCGTCGCAACTGGGGCGTGACGCTCTCCATCTCGATGTAGATATCCAGGTCGGAGTCTGGGGCAGCATCGCCGCGCGCCCGTGACCCATAGACCCGCATGTCCAGCACTGGGCTGATTCCTTGCAGGCGTCGTTTGAAGGTTGTCGCTACGCTCCGGTCGGTGGTTGACAGCATGGCAGGAGCCTACCTTTGGAATCGGCGTTGATCAATCGTCGCGACGATTATAACACCGCATGGACTTGTGTCCAAGCGCGCTTGTCGCCGCACAACCGTGCGGCCACGCCCGCGCCGTGCCCCAGAAGCCGTCGAAGGCGATATCGCCGGGGTCGGCGCAGGCGCATGATCGCCTTGTGCGGCGCCTTGGTATGGTAGGAATGGCGCGTTGCCGAAGGACGGGTCGTTCTTGCCCTCGGAGACGTCGGCTGCGAAGGGCTCGCGGCTGTAGCCGTTGGCCACAGCGGAAAGTCGTCTATGCGTTCGGTAGTGATGCTGAGTTCAGGTGTCATTCCCTGAGCTTATCAGCAAATGCTCGATATCACCAAAAATTTAAGCGAATGGACAGTTGTAGTCTGCTGTCGTAACTGCTCAGGTGCCAGGCACTTTTGAGGCGATTTGCAGACAGAATTACCTCCGACGACGTTGCTGC
>JACSRL010000614.1 GCA_014879765.1 Anaerolinea sp.
CCGTAGTGCGCGCCCGGCTGGGCGCCGTTGATGAAGGTGTCGCGGTCCACGTTGAAGCGCCGCGAGCGGCTGACGGGATAGCTGCTGTTGTCCACGATGGTCAGCGGCGCGCCGGCGATGGCATTGATGAAGGTCGCGCCGTCGAACGCTGCCACGTCGTGCTGCACCTCGCCGCTGGCCACCATCGCCCGGACGGTGAAGCCGAAGGCCAGCTCCCCGCCGGTGGGCACAGCGCCGCTCCACGCCACAGCAACCACGTCATCGGGCGCAGCGCCCTCGCTGGCAGCCGCCAGCAGGGCGGGAGTCTCGCCGCCCCACTTCTCAGCCACCAACTGCGCCGCGGCGGCCGCGCTCAGCGGATAGGCTCCGCCGGAGGCGCTGCCGTCCACGTACATGGCGTCGGGATCGATGGGCGCCAGGAAAAGGCCATCGGCCACCGCACCGCCGATGTTGGCAGCCGTCACATTCACGTCGATGTAGGAGCCGTTGACCACCGGGTTGGTTCTGCCGGTCTGCTCCACCATGCCGTCAAACTCGAACATGGAGTTCCAGATCTTGACCACGCCATAGGAGCCGTCGGCCGCGCGGTCCATCACCTGGAAGTGAACGCCGTACTGCACGTGGTCATCGCCAGGATTGCCGGAGCCCAGCGGCAGGCCGCCCACGGTGTAGCCCCAGAGCGCAGTCACGTCACCATCCACGGCCAGGTGGGCGTTGTCTGCCTCCAGGCCGCGAATGCGCGTCGAGTAGATGCCCCGGGCCGGCACCACCACCGACGAATCGCGCAACACACGGCCGACCGTGTTGGCCGGCGTCAGGAACCAACCTGGCACCGAGCGCATGCTGTCGTGGAAGGCAGGCACGGCCGGGCGGCTGCCGAAGTCCAGCACTGGGTTGGCGATCTGGCCGTAGTCGTGGAGCATCCAAGGCGGCGTGGTCTCCAGGGTGAAGGCGCCGTCCGAGGAGGCGCGGCGGTTGCTCATCTTGGGCGCGGCCGCGTTGGTGACCGGATCCCAGATGCCGCCGGAGTACTGAATGCCGTCGTAGTGCGCGTCGATCAGCAGCGTCGAACCTTTGGCGCCGGCCGCCGGCGCATGGAACTCGCGGCCGCCCTCGACGACGTTGTTGTTGGGGTAGAAATCGTTGCGGTACCAGACCAGCAGGCCCGGCGTGTTGTTGGGCACGCGGTCCACCATCCAGCCCGACTGGCTGTGGGCCACCGATTGGTAGTTCCAGTCATGGCCCACCGACGCGATGGAACCCTGGTTGTTGCGCCATTCCAGCATGTAGTAGTGCGGGATGCTGAGATTGAAGGGCACCTGCTCCCAGCCGCCGTCGTTGGTCCAGTCGCTGACGTCGTCCATGGCGTTGCTGTACAGGTTGGCGGCGCCATCGTCCAGCGCGACATTGTCCAGCCAGAAGCCAGGGTTCTGCGTCGCGGCATCGGTCACGTAGGCAAACTGCAGCCAGACGCTGCCGCCGGCGTAGGCGCTCAGGTCGTAGGTGAGACGTCCCTCATGCTCGCCGGTCAGCCCACCGGCGCCCTGCCACGCGGTGGAACCGTTGGGGTTCGCGGTGGCGTAGATCCCTTCGTTGTTCAGCAGCACCGTCCAGGTTGCGCCGTCGTCGGTCGAGGCACGGACATAGGTGTAGTCCCAGTCCTCTTCCAGATCGAAGTAGGTGTCGAAGCTGAAGACAGGCGCGCTGGCGCCGGTCAGATCGAACTCCTTCTGGAAGGTCGAGAAGAGGTAGTTGCCCAGGGCGGCGTGCATGCCGCCGCCATCGCCGGCCAGATTGGGGACCTCTTCCTCCTGGTCGGGCAGATGCACCCAAACCGTGTCCTCAGTGTCGGCCGGCGTGGGATCAGACTGTCCGATCATCACCTCCTGCGCCACATCGTCGTATTCGACGTGCATGGGATCGGACCAGCCAAAGAACCAGCGCGCCCAGGGGCTGAAGGCCACCGGATGCGAGCCGCCCAACTTGCCGTTCCACGAGCCGCTGTTCATGACGTCCCAGTGTGAACTGGAATTGCTGGTAGCGCCGCTGGTGTCGTAGTAGTCGGGCAGGCCGATGTCATGGCCGAACTCATGCACCACCACGCCGATGTCGGCATCCTCGGGGATGTGCGTGTAGTTGGCAGCGTAGATGTCGTCGGTGGGATCGTCGGGGGTGTCCTCGCCCTGGACGATACAGCCGAACTCCAGCTCGCCATCGCCATCGTTGTCGCAGTACATGTCCCACGAATGGGCCCAGAGCTGGAAGTTGCCGTACTCACCGCCGCCGGCGGAGTTGTCCACACCGGCATGGATCAGCATCAGGTGATCGACGATCTGGTCGCCGTCGGTGTCATACTGCGCCCAGTCGAAGTCAGGATTCACCGCGTTCACCCCGCGAACCGTATCGCGGGCGAACTCAAAACCGTAGCCGGAAGGCGTGCCGCCGCAGGGGTAGCCAACGCCGTCAGGTGACAGCTCATCAGCCTCCCAGCCGTAGTAGGCCACCGAGTTGGGCAGTTGAATCCAGGCCGGATAGATGTCGCCGTCGATGGTGTAGAGGTCTTCCGACTGCTCCTCATACCAGCGGCGGGCGGAGACGCCCGTCAGATCGACGCCAGCGCCGCCGTTCAGATCGGTGCGCACGATGCCAGGCCCATTGCCGAACATCAGATCTTCGTACCACTCGATGCTGAAGTCGTCGGTCCAGATGGTGAAGTTGTCGCCGAAATTGCCCGGATTGGGAATCGTTCCATGCAGCGGGCCCTCCACCGTCACCTGGTCGATGAAGTTGCCGTCGGCATCACAGCGATCCAACGTGTTGGCGCCGTTGAACTCGAAGGGAATCATCAGCATCTTGGCTTCGCCGATCTCGCCGAGACCGGCCGCCTTGGGGCTTTTGCCCTGCGCCGCGGCCGCGGTGAGGTCTGCCATGCGGCGTTTGTAGGCGATGGGGTTGGCGCCGCCCTTCTCGTTGCGCGCGCTGAATTGTTCGAGCCAGGCATCGGTGATTGCCTGGGCTTCCGCGGCGGTGGCGCCCAGGGGCACGCCCGCCGCTTCGGCGATCACCTGCTCATCGCGCGGGGCGGTTTCGACGGGGAATTGCCGACCGGTCAGTGAATCAAGCAATTCCCGACCGGTGAGGTTGGGAGCGCCAGGCTTTTCGGGGCTGCTTGCAGAGGCCGCAAGCGGCGCCAGAAGCATGGACGCAATCAGCGAAACTGCCAGCAGCAGCTTCAGGGTACGACGGTTTCCCATGGATCCTCCTTCAAGACGACCGATAGCACCAAGGTTGACGCGAACGAATGCGAAGACAATCCGCCAATGGCCGGGGATAGGCCACTGGTTGGCGGCGACAAGAGATGGGAAAGGGGGGGGGCAAGGAACCGGATCTCTTCGGAAGAAATCCGGTTCCTTGGGTCGGGGTGTCACAAAGAAACCGGATTCCTTCAGAGAAATCCGGTTTCTTGCGTCATGGATCAGTTAGTTGGCCGTGCGGAAGTAGATCCGCAGGTAGCCCACCTTGGAGGCGTCCCAGAACTCCTTGGCCGCCAACGCGTAGCGCACGCCGATGCTGTCGTCGTTGGTGAGGATGAAGCCCTGGTCGGTCGAGCCCCGCAGCATGTCGCTCACCGCGTCGGTCACATCCAGCCGCAGCCAGGTGTTGATCTTGCCGGAGCCGATGTGGTTCGTCCCCACCACCGGGCCGTAGTCGCCGCCCGGCATGGTCCACGGCATCGTCCAGTTGACCGCTGTCGGCATCCACTGCGTGGTCACCGGCCGCGCCTCGAGGTTGATCACCGACTGGGACCAGTTGGTGAAGCCCCGTCCCTCCACGATGTAGAGGTAGAGGTAGGCCGCGTCCACGTAGGCGTCGCCGGGAACGCCGCTGAGCGGCGCGTGTACCAGCGGCCGCTGCTGGTTGAAGAAGCCGGCCCACATGACCTGGGCGTCGCCGTAGTGCGCGCCCGGCTGGGCGCCGTTGATGAAGGTGTCGCGGTCCACGTTGAAGCGCCGCGAGCGG
>JACSRL010000615.1 GCA_014879765.1 Anaerolinea sp.
TCAGATCGAGTAGGCCGCCGTATCGAGATCCGCACGGCCTACTCGACCAACGTTTTGCGTAAGTCCTGAGCAAATAACATCGTGGGTTGGCTCGGTCGGAGACCGGCCAAAGCGCCACGTTAATTCTGGACAAGCACTTATCCCAAGGATTTATCCCAAATCGCCTTGGGATAAAAAAGACTTCGGACATCGTCGCCCGATCAGGCAGCGACTGCCGAAGCCTGGGATGTCAGAATGCGCCGCGGGCGGCCGCGTGTTGCCGGCACTGCTCGACGAAATCGGCGAACAGTTGGCGGCTGGGCGCGTCCAGCAGATGCGTGGCCAGCTCCTCCGGGTGCCATTGCACCCCCAGGGCGAAGGGATGGTCAGCAACCTCGATAGCCTCCACCACGCCGTCGGGCGCCCAGGCGATGGGCTGGCATCGGACGCCCAATGTTTTAACCGCCTGGTGATGCATGCTGTTGACCATGGTGCTCGGCCCGAAGATGCGTGCCAGCCGGCTGTGCGGCTCGAACCGCACCTCGTGGCTGATGCGCACCCGCTCGAACTGCGGGGGGAAATAGTCGTGGCGCTCGGATCCCTCGCGCAGCGCGCGGATGTCCTGGTAAAGCGAGCCGCCCTGGATCACATTCAGCACCTGTGCGCCGCGGCAGATGGCGATCACCGGCTTGTGATCCTCCAGCGCCCAGCGGCCCAGCAGCATCTCCGTGCGATCGCGCTCCGCGTCGGTGGCGCCCAACATCTCATGCTGCGCCTCATCGTACTGGGCCGGATCCATGTCCTCGCCCCCTGGCAGGAAAATGCCATCCACCGTCTCGTAGATCACCCGCAGCGTCGCCTCGTCCAACTGCAAGGGGATGATGATGGGCGCCGCGCCGCCGTCGGTGATGGCGCGCAGATAGGTGGTATTCTGAATGAAGATCGGCAGCCCGTAGTAGCGCTGCGATTTGTCGCGTGCGCAGGGGATGCCGATCGTCGGTATCCGGCCCGCGCCGTTGTGTCCATTGGATGCCATTAGCGAATCAACCTCATTTGCTCGTGACGACGAAATCCAGTCCGTCCCTGGATTATACCCACTCCCCGGCGGCGCGGCAAACACGCGGGGCCGCCGTTTTGACAAGCGTTCCAGGCTCAGCTATAAGTGACCCCATCATGTCTGACCCACGACACGCCCGCTGGGCCGGCCTTGCCCTGCTGCTGGCGGCGGCGCTGCTCTACCTGGCTACCCTGGACAACGGCCTGCGGCCCGGCGAGCTGGCCGGCGGCGATCTGATCACCCATCAGTACGCCCAGGTGCAGGCCCGTCCTGGCAACGCGCCCGGCTATCCCCTCTACACCCTGGGCGGCTGGCTCTGGTTCCACGGCCTGCGCGCCCTGCTGGGGCCGGCCAGCAACCCCACGGCCATCCTCTCGGCCTATTCGACGCTCTGGGCGCTGCTGGCGCTGGCGCTGCTCTATCTCCTGATCCTGGAGATGGCCGGCAACTGGCTGCTCGGCCTGCTGTTGGGCGCGTTCTACGGGCTGAGCTACTTCTTCTGGTACTACGCGGTCAGCAGCGAGCAGTACGCCTCGGCCGTGGCCCAGACCCTGGCCATGGTGGTGTTGGCCCTGCGCTGGGAGGCGATCCAGCCGCGCGCCGGCGCGCCGCGGGGGGATGGCTATCTGCTGGCGCTGGCGCTGCTGGCCGGCCTGGCGCTGGCCCACATGATCACCGTGGCCGTCATCGTGCCGCCGCTGCTCTGGTTCATCCTCAGCCGCCAGCCGCAGCTTCTGCGTCGCGGCCGGCTGATCGCGGCCGCGGCCGCGCTGGCGCTCTTGCCGCTGCTCAGCTATGCCTTCATCTATCTGCGCGGCCTCCAGCACCCGGAGTGGCGCGGCGCCGGCGACTGGCCCAGCGCCGCGGCCTGGTTCCTCGATTTCATCAGCACCGGCCAGGGCCGCGACGAGCTGACCTGGACGCTGCGGCCGCTGTGGACGGCCAACTTCCCCGCCCTGCTCTGGCAAAAGCTGACCTGGATCGTGCTGGTGGGCGGCCTGGCCGGGCTGGCGCTGCTCCCCCGCCGGCGCGCATTCTTCCTGGGGTCGCCCCTGCTGCTCTACGGCGTGCTGGCCTTCATCGACCGCCAGGGCAACTGGTACCAGGTGGTGATGCCCGCCTACCCGCTGCTCATCGCCGCCTTTGCCGTGGCCGTGCAGGCGATCTGGCAGCGCATCGCGCGGGCCCCCTGGCCAGCCAGCCGGCGCCGGCTGGCGCTGGCTGCGTTGACCGCCCTGCTGCTGGCGCTGGTGCTCGTCCGCTTTCTGCACAGTTGGCCCCACACCAACCAGCGCAACCGCGGGGATGACACCGCGCTGCTGCCGGGCCGGGCAATCCTGGCCGACCAGCCGGCCGCGGGCGCGGCCATCTTCGCGACTGGGCAGGAGATGCTCAGCCTGCGCTACCTGGGGGAAATCTGGGGGGAGCGCGGCGACGTGCAGGCGGTCAGCAGCCAGCAGGCCGCGGCCGCGCTGGCCGGCGCGGCGCGGCCGCTCTACGCCACCCGCGCCGCCGCGCCGCTGATCGCGGCCGAGCTCGACGGCGAGCTGCACCTGTCGTCGGCCGGCCAGACCTTGATCCGGCTGAGCCGCACGCCGGCCGGGACGCTGCCGGCCGGCGTGCGGCGGCTGGATCTGGCGGCCGGCGACGGGCTGGCCCTGCTGGGCATCGACGCGCCGCCGCCGCAGGCCGGCCAGCCCTGGCCGGTGCGGCTCTACTGGCAGGCTCAGGCGCGGCCGGGCCAGGACTGGAGTGTCTCGCTGCGCCCCACCCTGCACGGCCAGCCGCTGCGCGGGGCCGCGGGTGAGATCGTGCAGCAGGACGCCGCGCACCCGGTACACGGCGCCTATTCCACCAGCCGCTGGCAGGCCGGCGAGGTGGTGGCCGACGACTACCTGCTGCCGCTGCCGGCCGGCGCGCCGCCCGATGGCCTGCAGGTGGTGCTCTACCGCCGGCTGGCCGATGGCAGCTTCGAGAATCTGGCCGTGCTCCAGACGCCTTGACGGGTTGACCGACAAGACTTCAGAAGTCGTCAAGAACCTGGCATGGCTTCAACCGGCCGGCTTTGCCGTCCGAAGTCTGGGATACACCCGAATCAAAAACCCCGCTTTGTCAGCGGGGTTTTGCGGTCAGACAGCAGGCGAGGATCGTTACTCAGCCTCGCGCTCGATCACCACAGTGACCTGGGGGTTCATGTCGCTCAGCAGATGCACCGGCACCTGGTGCGTGCCCAGATCGCGCAGCGGATGCTCCAGCTCGATCTGGCGCTTGCTGATCTCCACACCCAGCCGCTGCTCCAAAGCCTCGGCGATGTCAGAGGCGGTGATCGAGCCAAAAAGGCGACCGGTGTCAGCCGCGCGGGCGTTGAAGGTCAGGCTCAGCGCGGCGATGCGCTCGGCCAGCGAGGCTGCGGTGGCGCGCTCGCGCGCCTGCTTGCGCATGGCGGCCGCCTTGATCTGCTCCGCCTGCTTGGCCGCGCCCTTGTCTGCGGGCATGGCCAGCCCCTGGGGGATGAGAAAATTGCGCGCATAGCCGCTGGCAACCTTCTTGATGTCGCCGGCGTGTCCGACGCCTTTAACGTCTTGTTTCAGCAATACTTCCATGGTTTTTGCTCTGCTCCTAAAAATACATCAGCCGCCGGCGAACGGGCGGCGTTTTGGCACGGGGCAGATCATACATCAGAAACGCCGAAAGGGCAAGTTCCAGCCGTCATTTTGAGCGCAGGGGGGCCTGTGCTATACTGGCCGCATGCATCACGCCCTCCCCCGCGCCGGCCGGCTGCGTCTGGCTGCTCTGATGATTCTGCTGCTTGCCGCCAGCCTGGGCTGCTCGTTGGGCCAGATGCTGGTGGGTGAGCCGACTCCGACGCCCAGCGCAACCCCGCAGCCCCCGCTGCCCACCTGGACGCCGTCGCCGGTGGGCGCCCTCTCCCCGGCCCAGATCGCCACCCTGACCGTGGTGGCCGGCATGGCCTT
>JACSRL010000141.1 GCA_014879765.1 Anaerolinea sp.
GACCGGCCCGAGCTGTGGTGTCCGGTGGTGCGGGGGGCACGGTCAGGAGACCGGCCCGAGCAGTGGTGTGGCGGTGCTGTGGATCGCGTTTGCAGTTAGCCCATCTCAGGCAGCAGGCCGCGCGTCAGGTTGATCAGGGCCAGCCGCAGGCCCAGCTCGCTCATCAGGAGGAGCAGCGGGTGGCTGGCCGGCTCCTCTTCCACGGTCTGGGCCGCGGCCAGGGCCAGGTCAGCGTGCTGCGCGTCGCCGGCCAGCGTGAACCACTCGGCCATAGCCGCCAGGCTGCTGTGCAGCGCCGCCGGGGAGAGAGCACCGCTGTCCAGAGCCTCTTGCAGCGTCTGCGCGATCATCTGGGCGAACGCCTCGTGGGTGGGGGCTTCGGAGCCGGTCAACACCTTCTCGGCGCGGGCATAGATCGCGCGCGATTGCAGGAACCAGGCGCCCATGGCCGGGTGTTGCAGCAATTTGACAGTGTCCTCCCGACCTGCAGCGGCCGTCTCAGGCAGCGGCGCGGCCGGTTCCGGCCGCGCCCAACGCCAAAGCTGCGGTCCCAGCAGGCGGTAGGGCAGCGGCGTGGGCTGCTCGGCCGCCCAGGTGCGCGGCAAGACCGCCAGCAAACGGCGCCGGCCATAGTCGACGCCCGCCTCCAGCAGCAGCGGCTGGTCGCCTCCGCCCTGCAACAAGGCGCCTGGCGTCTGGCGCTCTGGCAACGCATCGGCCTCGACCTCGCGCCGGCCCACCGCGGCCACGATTCCTTGCTGCTGGCTGATCAGCACCTCCAGCACATCGCCGCTGCTTTCGCCGGCCTGGGGCAGGAAAAACCAGAGCATCTGCTGGCCTTCGCCGTTGATGGCGCTGGCCAGACAGCGTGCTTCACCCGGCGGCGTTGACAGCGCGGGCACAGCCACGCCGCGCAGCCGCAGCTTCTGCAGCGCGCGCTCGGCCTGGCGGCGCAGCTCCGGCGGCAGGCTGGGTGTGACCCCTTGCAGCGCGGCGGCCGCGGCCGGGTCCACGATCATTCCCAGGGTTTGCAGCGCCTCCAGGGCCGCGGGCTGGGTCGGCCCCTGGACGAACATGCTCAGCAGCTCCACCCCCTGGGCATCCTCCAACAGCCGCGCGGCCCGGGCCATGGTCAACTGCACGTCGGGCGGCTCCGCCTCAAGCTGGCGGAAATACTCAACCAACACCATGGGATCGGACTGAGTATCGGCCAGCACCTCGCGCAGCGAGTGCAGCGCCAGTTGCTCCGGCGCGGCCATGCCGGCATACATCGCGTCGTCGGGCGTGACCTCCAGGAAGCGCTCCAGGATCGTGACCGCGGTCAGCCGGGCCTGGTCCGGCAGCGCGCGGTTGCGGGCAGCCGCGCTCAGCGCCGAGATGGCCACGGGCTTGTCCAGCCGTTTAGCCAGATGGCCCAGCCCGCCGCGCAGTTGGGGATTGCTGGTGTCCAGCGCGGCCAGCAGCGCGGGCAGCACCTTATCGCCATAACGCTGGGCGATCTCCTGCGCGCGCTGGCGCAGTTCCCAATCGCCGCTGGTCTCGCCCAGGCTGCGCACGGCCGCGTCCATCTCCAGCCGGTTTTGGAAGGTTGTGATGATCTTGGGGGATTGGTCGCTCATGGCGAGATTATACCCCATCCTGTCTGGCGCGCTAAACTGGCGCAGCCGGACAGCGCGGGGGAGGCAGTTTGCGCGATAGTGCCAAAAATGCTACACTAACGGGCATCTGGCTAAGTCAAGACTCGCTTCCTCCAGGCGCTCGGCCATCCCCGAAGTCTGGGGTCTGGAATAAGGACTATGGCGGCTCAAGCGCTTTATCGCCGTTGGCGTTCGCAGACATTCGATGAGGTGGTGGGACAGGAACACGTCACGCAGACGCTGCGCAACGCGCTGCGCGATGGGCGCATGACGCACGCCTATCTGTTCACCGGCCCCAGAGGCACTGGCAAGACCAGCACGGCCCGCCTGCTGGCCAAGGCCGTCAACTGTGAGAACCCCGACGTCAGCCTGCGCCCCGACAACCGTTGCCCCATCTGTCTGGCCATCACCAGCGGCGCGCTGTTGGACCTGATCGAGATCGACGCGGCCTCGAATCGAGGGATCGACGAGATCCGTGACCTGCGCGACAAGGTGCATTTTTCCCCCAGCCAGGCTCGATTCAAGGTCTACGTCATCGACGAAGTGCATATGCTGACCCCTGAGGCCTTCAACGCGTTGCTCAAAACGCTGGAGGAGCCGCCGCCGCACGTCATCTTCGTCCTGGCCACCACAGAGCCGCACAAGATTCCCGACACGGTGCTTTCCCGCTGCCAGCGTTTTGATTTTCGACGGATCCCCGCCTACCGGATCGTCGAGCGGCTGAGCTATATCCTGGAGCAGGAGGGCCGCGCGGCCGAGCCGGCCGCGCTGGAGATGATTGCCCGCAGCGCCGAAGGGGGCATGCGCGATGCCATCAGTCTGATGGATCAACTGCTCTCCTACGGCGGCGATGTGATCACCGAGCAGCAGGTGCAGGCGGTGCGCGGCACCATCTCCGGCCAGGCCATCAGCCAGATGGTCGATTTCATGGCGGCCGGGGATGCAGCCAGCGGCCTGGGGCTGATCAACCAGATGGCCGAGGAGGGGATCGACCTGCGCCAGCTTGCCTTGCAGTTGGTGGCCTACCTGCGCACCGTGCTGGTCAGCCGGGTGGGCGGCCAACAGGCGGGCGCGATCCTGGTCGATCTCTCGGAAACCCAGTTGGCGGCGGTGCAGGCCCAGGCGAAGCAGGTGGACGCGGCCGGCCTGACCGGGGCGGTGCGGCTGCTCAACCAGGCCAGCCAGGAGATGCGCGACGCGGCCCAGCCGCAGTTGACGCTGGAGCTGGCCTGGCTGGACGCCGTGGCGCGCGTCACCGCGCCGGCCAGCCCAGCCGCGGTGCTGCCGGCGTCGCCCAGTGGGCAGCCGGTTCAGCCGGCGGCCTGGCAGAGCCAGCCGGCTCCTCCGCCAGCGCCGGTGGCCAGCCGGCCGGCGCCGGCAGCCTCCCCGGCCGGCGCTGGCGACAGCAAGCCCATGACGCCACGGGCGGCGACGGCGGTGCCCGATCAGCAGGTGGTCGATCTGTTGCGCTCCCAGTGGACAGCGCTGTTGCAGGCGGCTGAGGAGGCGCGCGGCGCTTCGCTGCGCGGCGCGCTGCGCACGCTGCGCAACGTGGTGGCGCAAGGCGACGATATCTATTTCGCGTTTGAGCACGATCTGTCCAGGCAGGTGGTGGAGCGGCCCAACAACAAGACGGTGGTCGAGAACCTGATCAGTCAGTTGCTGGGCCGCCCGGTACACATTCACTGTCAGGTGGGCAGCCAGGTGACAGGCATCGCCAGCGCAGCGCGCCCTGAGCGCGCCGAGCGCAATGAACCTGCCGGCGAGGCGCCGGCGGCCGCAACGGACGATTTGACCACCGACCCGGTGGTGCGCCATGCCCAGCAGACGCTGGGCGCGGTGGCCAGCAAGCTATAGCGAGCAGCGTTCTGGCTCAGGCTAAAGAAACGAAAACCGCAAAGGAAGGCAGATTTTCATGGTCAAGAAGAAGATCAAGCAGCCGACACCGAAAGGCCCCTCTGGCCTGGGAATGGGCGGCGGCAACATGATGCAGCAGATCAAGCAGTTGCAGGATGAAATGGCGCGCGCCCAGGAGGCGCTGGACGATGAAGTGGTGCAGGTGTCGGTCGGGGGCGGCGTGATTCAGATGACCATGACCGGCCATCAGCGCCTGCAAGCAGTGCAGATCGAGCCCGACATCCTCAATCCCGAGGATGTAGAGATGCTCCAGGACCTGGTGCTGGCGGCTGTCAACGAGGCCATCGAACGCTCGCAGAAGCTGGCCGCCGATCGTATGGGCGGCCTGACCGGCGGGCTGAACCTACCCGGCCTGTCCGGTCTGTTTTGAGACTGCTATCTGTCCATTCGCTTAAATTGTGCTGGCCTTTTCACAATTTGGTCAGCCTGGTGTAGACGGTTGGTGG
>JACSRL010000305.1 GCA_014879765.1 Anaerolinea sp.
CGTAGGGGCGGGGTTTCCCCGCCCACAATCGTGTCGCGGCATTGTCGTAGGGGCGGGGTTTCCCCGCCCTCTCAGGTTTCTAATACTGTCCGTACAGCGGCCCGAAATTGGCGCAGGCGCGGAAGTCGGCGCCTTCCAGGTCGGCAACGCCGAAGGCGTTCCAGGCGCTGGGGCGGAAGATGCGCTCGCGCGCCACGTTGTGCATGTAGACCGGGATGCGCAGCATGGAGGCCAGGGTGATCAGCTCGTGGCCGAAGTGGCCATAGCCGATCGCGCCGTGGTTGGCGCCCCAGTGATACATGACGTTGTAGACATCGCGGAACGCGCCGTCGCCGCCGGTGTTGGGCACGAACCAGGTGGTGGGCCAGGCCGGATCGGTGCGCAGGTCCAGCACGTCATGCACCGCATCGGGCAGCGCCACGGTCCAGCCCTCGGCGATCTGCAAGGCCGGTCCCAGCCCCTTGACCAGATTGACGCGGAACATGGTCACCGGCATCTCGCCGCGCGTGCGGAAGCGGCTGGACCAGCCGCCGCCGCGGAAATAGCCCACGGAGGAGGTGTGCCAGGTGGTGGCCTGGATGCAGCGCTGCGCCTCTTCCGGCGTGATCTGCCAGTAGGGCTTCATGGCCGGCTGGCCGTCGATCTCCTGCTGGCCGGTGCCGTCCAGCGTGGCCGGGCCAGAGTTGATCAGATGCAGGATGCCGCCGGCCGCGCGGCCGGTCAGCGTGTGGCCAGCCACCCGCTGCACCGCGTCGGGGCTCCAGTAGGTGCGCACATCGGCGAAGATCTGCGCCGTGCCGGTGAGCAGATGGCCAAACATCATGCAGATGCCGTTCAGCGCGTCATTCTCGGTGGCCACGATGTAGGGCTGGCGGATGCCGCTCCAGTCGAAGGAGCTGTTGAGCATCGCCTCCATGAAGTCGCCGTTGGGCAGGTGGTCGGTCCACTGGCGCTGGCCCTGGAAGCCGGCCGCGAGCGCGTTGTGGCCCAGCGCCTCCTCGCCGAAGCCCAGCTCAGTCAGCCGCGGGTTGCCCACCATCATATCGCGCACCACCAGCGCCATCTTGATGGAGTATTCCCAGGAGCCGTCCTTCTGTTCCTGGGTGTGCTGCATGGCGGGTGGGTTGTAGTCCTTGCCGCGGGTCAGGGTGGCGTTGCACCAGGCCAGCGCCTGCTGATACTCGGCCGGGTCGTAGATCCCCCGGTCGATGCGCCGCGCCACCTCGGTCATGTCCACCGCCTCGACGCGCATGCCCAGAAAGCGCTCGAAGAGCGACTGATCGACGATGGAGCCGGCGATGCCCATGCTGGTGCCGCCGATGGAGAGATACGAGGCGCCGCGCATGATGGCCACGGCCAGCCCGGCGCGCGCGAACTGCAACAGCTTCTCCGCCACGTCGGGTGGAATCGTCTGGTCGCTGCTGTCCTGCACGTCATGGCCGTAGATGCTGAAGGCGGGCAGCCCCTTTTGCGTATGGCCGGCCAGCACCGCGGCCAGGTAGACCGCGCCCGGCCGCTCGGTGCCGTTGAAGCCCCACACCGCCTTGGGCAGGTGCGGGTCCATGTCCATGGTCTCGGCGCCGTAGCACCAACAGGGGGTGACGGTGATAGTCAGGCCGACCCCTTCACGGCGAAACTTCTCGGCGCAGGCCGCAGACTCGGCCACACGGCCAATGGTGCTGTCGGCGATGACGCACTCGACCGGCAGGCCGTTGGCGTGGCGCAGGGTGTCGCTCAGCAGTTTGGCCACGTTGTGGGCCATGGCCATGGTCTGCGCTTCCAGCGACTCGCGCACGCCGCCCAGGCGGCCATCGATGGTGGGGCGGATGCCGATCTTGGGCATGGCGCCGACCAGGCGGTTCTTGGGGGGGTGGATGGTGAAGTCGGTCATGGGTGGATCCTTTCGATGGTGGCGCGCCCGTTGGAAGGGAGGCCGCTTTGGCTCAGCTCCGGCGTATCCGTCAACGGCAGGCTGAGCCCATGCCCGTTGCTGTGGGCCAGTTGATTGCCACACGAGGCGCGAATGATCAATTGCGTTGGCAGCACGACGCGGCGGGGGGGCAGGGCGTCGCCGCCCTCCAGCCGGTCAAACAACAGCTCGGCAGCGCGGGCGCCGATCTCATAGGCCGGCTGCGCGGCCACGGTCAAAAAGGGAAAGAGCTGCGAGGAGGCGTCGGGCAGATCGTCGAAACAGACCAGGGCCAGGTCGTGGGGGATGCGCAGGCCGCGCCGCCCGGCTTCGGCGATCACGCCCATGGCAATGGCGTTGTTGGCGGCAAAGACGGCCGTGGGCGGGCTCGGCGCCTCCCAGATCCGGGCCAGCATCTGCGCCCCGGACTGGGCCTTGTACTCGCCGAAGTGGATCAAACGCGGGTCTACGGCGATGCCCGCCTCGGCCAGCGCCTGCCGATAGCCTGCCACGCGATCGCTGGCGGTGGTGGTGGTGGCCGGGCCGGCCAGCATGGCGATGCGGCGGTGGCCCAGCGCGATCAGGTGTTGCACCAGGCTGCGCGCGCCGTTCAGCGAGTCGCCGCTGACGTTGTCCGCCTCCCAGCCATCGACGCGGCGGTCGATCATCACCGTGGGTATCGCCCGATCCCGCAGCCGGACCATGGGTTCGGCCGCGGCGCTGCACGGCGCGATGATCACGCCATCGACCCGCTGGCTGATCAGCACATCCAGATAGCGCTCCTGCTTGGCCAGGTCTTCATCGGTGTTGCACAGATAAACTGAGTAGGCGCGGCTCTGGGTGGCATCCTCCACCCCGCGCGCGACGGTGGTCCAGAAGACGTTCTGGATGTCGGGCACGATCAAGGCCAGCGTGCGCGTGCGTTTGGAGCGCATGCTCTGCGCCACGCCGCTGGGCACATAGCCCAGGGCCTCGATGGCCTGCTCCACCCGCGTCTGGGTAGCCGGCTTGACGTTGCCCGCGCGGTTGATCACCCGCGACACCGTCACGGAAGAAACCCCGGCGAGCCTGGCGACATCGTGAATGGTTGCCATGAGAATTGTTTCGTGATGCGTGAAACGTGATGCGTGAAACGTGAAACGTGAAACGTGATGCGTGAGGCGTGATGCGTGAAACGTGATGCGTGAAACGTGAGGCGTGAGGCGTGATGCGTGATGCGTGATGCGTGAAACGTGTGGCGTGAGGCGTGTGGCGTGACGAGTAGCGAGTCATGTGTGCTGCGCGAATGGCCGAACTATGCCAGCAACGATGGTGACCTGGTGTGGCGTGACGAGTAGCGAGTCATGTGTGCTGCGCAGCCAAAGCTCGCCGCAGAAACTTCCGGTTCACGGTTCACGTTTCACGCATCACGCATCCGATCTGCGCGGCCAGGGCCTGCGCCTCGGCCGGCGTCAGCGCGCCCAGTTCCATGTCACAGCGCCAGGTCGCGCCGCCGGCCAGGGTTTTGATGTTGCCCTTGGCCTTTTCCGCGCTGTAGCCCTCCGGCTCGGCCGTGGCCGGCAGAATGAGGCCCAGCGCGTCCTGGTCGGGGGTGCGGCTGATCCAGCGCACGCCGTGGTCAAGCTGGCCTGGCCGGTGGCTGATGAAATCGGCCGCGCCGTCGGGGTGAAGCTGCATGGAATGGGCCCAGCCGGCCGCGTCGGCCTGGTAATCGATGAAAAAGACCACCTCCGGGTCGAAGGCCAGCCCCGGCGCCAGCACATTGTGCTTCTCCGGCTGCGCGGCCAGCTCCGCCAGAAACTCGCGGTAGCCGGGGGCCGGATGCACGTGCGCGGGGATGCTGCTGCGCACCCGCACCTGCTGCGGCGTGCAGGGCGCGCTGTAGATCAGCCGGCCGTGATCCACCGGCCGGAAATTGGCATGGGCCAGGTACATCAGCTCCATGGGCGTCTGCTTGAGGTTGTGTACGGCCAGCGACACGGCCAGCCGGCCGGAGCCGGCGTAGAGCTTGACCAGCGGGCGGGCGATGTAGTTGGTCGCGAAGGCCACCGTGTGGCGGTACTCGCCGCCCACAGCAAGATAGCGGCCGCGCGCATCCTCGCCGGCGCGCAAAAAGGCCGTCTGATAGCGGGCGTTGGGCAGCTCACCGTGCAGCGGGTGGCTGTCGCCGGCCGCGGGCACCCCCATGGCCGTTGCGCCGCAGTGCAGCAAAAAGCCGCCGTAGGTGCGCAGGTACGCCACATCCGGGTAGGGCTGGTCGAACATGGAGCGCATGGTCAGCGTGCGGCCGTGGAACTGTGCGTCCCAGACCTGCTGGCCCTGGAAGGGAAGCACGACGATGCTGCCCACGCTGTTGCTCAGCCGCAGAGCCTGTACGCCGCTGGGATAGGTGAACGCCGCCGCGGCCAGCTCGCCTGACTGGACCAGTGGTCGCTCCGACTCGCTAAAGAACGATGGGTGAAGGTGGAAGGAAGTCTGTGTGCTCATAGGAATCGTTCAAATGGTATGTTGAATTGTGCCATTCTAAACTTCGACTTGATATGGAAAGCCATAAAGGTTACTCTGACAGTGAAACGTAGCGAATATCGGTTCCTCAGCTTCCCATCGTGGCATGCATAACGTTCCACGATCAAATAAGATTTCATCCCGTTTGTAGTAGTGATTTGCAATTGCCGCTTCTATTCTTTCAAGCAATCGGACAGCAGTACCCGTTTCAATGACAAAGATGTGTGTTCCTAGCATCTGCTGTTGTGCCAGCGCGATAATTTGACTTTTCCTAGCCTCGTAATCGGCTCGTTTTTCTGGCGTCCAACCCCAGCCTTTCCAAACAACCTTTCTAATTCCCTGTTGAGCATGATCCAGGTCAAGAATATTGTATTCACCGTTCACAAACTTTCGCGTATGCTCCACAAAGCGTCTCTTGACGGGCCTTCGTGTAACTCCAACGCCGTAAGGCAGGAATCCATCTTCATACGCTACTGTCATTAGATAGACCCCAGGAATTTCTGGTAATGTTGGTTGTCCGTTTTCATATCTGGGCCAGCCGAATGAGCCTGTAATTGAAAAGAGAACGTTGCTCATACCATGTCGTTCCTGTGGAAGGCACTGTTTGCTCATCAAAAGAGCGCAATCCAAATTCCAGCCCGTGCAATCCATCAAAGGGCATCAAGCTACTCTGGCAGCGTGGCCAGCCGCTGGAAGATCGGCGCCAGCGCGGCGTAGCTCTCCCGGAAAAGGCTGGCCAGCGCGGCATAGCGCGCCTGCGTGGCCGGGTTGGGCCGGTCGACGCGCGCCACCGGGGCCAGCGTCTGGGCCACCTGGTAGTCAGGATAGAGGCCCACGCCCACGCCGCCGGCGATGGCCGCGCCCAGCGCGGTGGCGTTGGCCGGCAGCTCCACCTGCGCGACCGGCAGCCCATAGACATCGGCCAGAATCTGCCGCCAAAGCGCGCTCTTGCCGCCGCCGCCGATCAAGCGGATGGCCTCCACCGGAGAGGAAGGCGGTTGATCGGGAGTCGAGCCTTCAGGCCGGTCTCGCAGCACGTCCAGGATGCTGCGCAAGTTGAAAGCCACCCCTTCCAGCACGGCGCGCGCCAGCTCGCCGCGGCCGTGGGGCATGGCCAGGCCGATGAACGCGCCGCGCGCCTGGGGGTTCCACAGCGGGCTGCGCTCGCCCAGCAGGTAGGGGAGGAAGAGCAGCCCGCCGGCGCCCGGCGCCACCTGCGCCGCCTCGGCGTCCAGCTCGGCGTAGAGCGGGTCCGCGTCCCGGTCGCAGCGCAGCAGCCGCTCGAACCAGTCGAACGCGCCGCCGGCCGTCTGCATGGCGCCCAGCGCCACATTGAGCTGCGGGTCCAGGTGCGCCAGGTTGAAGGTGCGCCGCGCGGGGTCCAGCACCGGCTGGGCCGTGGCCAGCGCCACCCAGGAGGAGGAACCGATGTAGCTGTAGGCGTCGCCTGGCCGCACCGCGCCCGCGCCCACGGTGGCGCAGGCGCCGTCGCCGCCGCCGATCACCACCGGCGTGCCCGGCCGCAGCCCGCTGGCCGCGGCCGCCTGGGCCGTCACCTGGCCGATGACCGTGGCCGAGGGGTGAAGCGGGGGCAGCATGGCCGCGTCCAGCCCCAGCGTTTCCACCAGCCTCTCGGCCCAGCGCCGCCCGGCCAGGTCCAGCAGCAGGGTCAGCGAGGCGTCGGAGTAGTCGGTGGCGATCACCCCGCTGAAGAGGAAGGCGGCGTAATCCTTGGCCTGCAACACCCAGCGCGCCCGGCGGTAGCTCTCCGGCTCCTGCTCCTGGAGCCAGAGCAGCTTGGCCGCGGTGTAGGCCGCGCTGATGCGGTTGCCGGTGAGCTGGTAGACCGCCTCCTCGCCGCAGCGCGCTCGAATCGTCTCAGTTTGAGCGGCGGCGCGCTGGTCGGCCCAGATGATGGCCGGCCGCAGCGGCGCGCCGGCGGCATCCACCAGCAGCGCGCCGTTCATGTGGCCGCTGAAGCTGACCACCGCCACATCGGCCGCGCTGTGGCCGGTCTTGACCGCGGCCGCGCTGTGGCCGGTCTTGACCGCGGCCGCGCGGTGGCCGGTCTTGACCGCGGCCGCGCTGTGGCCGGTCTCTGACCGGGCCACATTCAACAGCCAGCGGGTGGAATCGAAGAGCGCCGCCTGCCAGTCGGCCGGATCCTGCTCGGCCCAATTGGGCCGGGCATAGACGGTGTCGTAGCTGGCGAAGGTCGAGGCGACCACCGTGCCGTCGGCCGCGAACAGTGTCGCCTTGTTGCCGGTGGTGCCCAGGTCGTGGGCCAGGATGAGCGGAGGCATTTCACGCCCCCTCAGCGCGCGCGGCGGCGCAGGATGTCCAGGTAGACCGCCAGGATGACGATGACGCCGGTGATGACGAACTGCCATTCCTGGGGCACGCCCAGGATGCGCAGGCCGTTGGTCAGCGTGCTGATGATGAAGGCGCCGATGAGAGTGCCCAGGATGGTGCCCTCGCCGCCGCTCAGCGAGGTGCCGCCGATCACCACCGCGGCGATGGCGTCCAGCTCATAGCCCGCGCCCAGGCCCGGCTGCGCCGAGCTCAGCCGGGAGGCGATCATGACGCCGGCCAGGCCGCTGAACAGGCCGCCTACGGCGTAGACCAGGGTCTTCCAGTTGGCCACGTTGATGCCGGAGAGGCGGGTGGCCTCCTCGTTGCTGCCCATGGCGACGGTGTAGCGGCCGAAGACCGTTTTGGCGAGCAAGAAGGCGGCCACCAGGGCCGCGCCGAAGAGGATAAGCACCGCGTTGGGGATCGGCAGGCTGGGGAGCAGCTTGCCCACCAGCGAGCCCATCATGATCTGGCCGAAGATCGGATGATCGTTGAAGTACACCGGCCGCACCGAGCCAAAGATCGCGGCCGGGATCACCAGCGCCAGGCCGCGGGCGATCATCATCATGCCCAATGTGGCCACGAAGGGGGGAATCTTCATGCGCGCGATGACCACGCCGTTGATCGCGCCGGCCAGCATGCCGGTCAGCAGGCCCACCAGGATGCCCAGGGGAATGGGCAGGCCCCACACCGTGATGGAGACCGCCGTGGTCATGGCCGCCAGCGTCATCACGGTGCCCACGGAGAGATCGATGCCCGCGGTGATGATGACGAAGGTGACGCCCAACGCCAGCACGCCGTTGACGGCGGTGGCCAGCAGGATGCCGATGACGTTGTCCTTGGTGAGGAAATAGGGTGAGGCGAGGGAGAAGAAGATAAAGATCACGATCAGCGCGCCAAAGGCCAGCAGCTTCTGCGCCGCTTCTGAGCGGAAGAGCGAGCGTTTGGCAGGGGCTGTGGTTGCCGTGTTCTCAGTGGTGGTCATGTTCACACCTCCTGGGCGCCGGAATGCTCGGACGCCCCGTTTTCAGCCATCAGCACCCGGCGCTGGGTGGCGTAGGTCATGATGCGCTCTTGGGTGGCCTCGGCCGCGCTCAATTCGCCGGTGATGCGGCCTTCGCACATCACCACAATGCGGTGGCTCATGCGCAGGATCTCCGGCAGCTCCGAGGAGATCATGATGATCGATTTGCCCTGCTGCGCCAGTTGGTTGAGCAGGTGGTAGATCTCGCTTTTGGCGCCCACGTCGATGCCGCGGGTCGGCTCGTCGAAGATCAGGACATCGGTGTCCGCGGTCAGCCACTTGCCGATGACCACCTTCTGCTGGTTGCCGCCCGACAGGTTTTTGACCCGCTGTTGCAGGCTGGGCGTCTTGATGGACAGCGCCTCCACGTAGTGCTCGCCGGTCTCGTGGGTCTTGCCCTTGTTCACCACCCCCAGCTTGCCCAGAAACTTCTGGAAGGACGCCAGCACGATGTTGGCCTCGACGTCCATGCCCAGCGCCAGTCCGTAGCGCTTGCGATCCTCCGACAGATAGCCGATGCCATGGCGCACCGCATCGCGCGGGTGCTTGATGTTGGCCTTTTTGCCATGCACGTAGATCTCGCCCGAATCCAGCGGGTCGGCGCCGAAGACCGCGCGCGCCACCTCGGTGCGGCCGGCGCCCATCAGCCCGGCAAAGCCCAGGATCTCGCCCTTCTTCAACTGGAAGCTGACATCCTTGATCACGTGGCCGCGGTTCAGATGGCGGGCCTCCAGCACGATGGTTGCGCTGGCCTCTTCCGGCACTTCGGGCGCCGATTCGTAGATGGTGCGGCCGACCATCATGCTGATGATGCGCTCGATGGGGATCGTCGCCGCGTCCTCTGTGCCCACGTAGCGGCCGTCGCGCATCACGGTGATGCGGTCGGAGATCTGCTTCAACTCTTCCAGACGGTGGGAGATGTAGACGATGCCGACCCCCTTGTCGCGCAGCTCGCGGATGATGCGGAAGAGCTCCTCGATCTCCGCCTCGGTCAACGCGGCCGTCGGCTCGTCCATGATCAGGACCTGGGAGTTGAAGGAGAGCGCCTTGGCGATCTCCACCATCTGCTGGGTGGCCACGGTCAGATCGGCCACCTTGGTGCGCGGGTTCAGCCGTAGCCGCATGGATTCGAACAGCGCCTGGGTCTGGGCGTTGAGCTGTTTTTCATCCAACACGAAACGGAGACCCTGGCGTGGCTCGCGGCCGACGAAGACGTTCTGCGCCAGGGTCAGGTGCGGCATCAGGTTCAGCTCCTGATGGATCATGCTGATCCCCAGGTCTTGGGCGGCGCGCGGGCTGGGGATTTCGACTTCCTTGCCCTGGTAGATGATGCGGCCGCCGTCCTTGCTGTAGACCCCGGCCAGGATCTTCATCAGGGTCGATTTGCCCGCGCCGTTTTCGCCGATCAGCGCATGCACCTCGCCGGCGCGCAGCTCGAACCTGGCCTGGTCCAGCGCCCGCACGCCGGGGAAGCTCTTGTCGATTTCCTCCATCACAAGCAGGATATCGCTCATAGTCGGACCTCCAGCTTTCCCAAACTTCCCAAGTCTCAACGTAACTATTCGGCCGTAGGTGCCGGGCACTTGAATCTACTCAAGCGCAAGTGCCCGGCGCCTGAACAGTTACATCTCAACAAAAAAGGAGAGGCAAGAGGCTTCAGGGGCCAGCAACACGCTCTGTCTTGCTATCCACCTGCCGTAGCTCTCTTGCACTCTCCTGTCTTGATCGTCACACCGCGCAACTGGTTAGCCGCCGGGCGTCTGTTCGATTCAGCCTCAGTCGTACAGCAGCGGGGCCAACTTCGGATCGTCGATGTTGGTGGCGTCGTACCAGAAGAAGCCGGTATCGATCACCGCATCCACCGGCTCGCCCTTGATGGCCTTGACCGCGGCCTCGACACACTTGAAACCGATGCCCACCGGGTTCTGGGTGATGGCGCCGGCCATCAGGCCGTTGCGGATCGCATCCTTCTGCAGCTTGCCAGAGTCGAAACCGACCACCACCAGCTTGCCGGACATGCCCAGCTCACTCACCGCGTTGACCACGCCGATGGCCGAGCCTTCGTTGGCGCCGAAGTAGCCCTTCAGGTCCGGGTTGGCCTGGATCACGGCCTTGGCGATATCGGTGGACTTCAGGTGGTCGCCGCCGCCGTAGTCGATGTTGACGATCTCGATGTCCGGGTAGGCTTCCTTGATGCGGTTGACGAAACCATCGCGGCGGTCGATGCCGGTGCGGCTGGTCTGGTCATGCACCAGCACGGCCACCTTGCCGGACCCGCCGATCAGCTCGGCCATCTTGTCAGCCGCCAGGGCCGCGGCCGCGATGTTGTCAGTGGAGGCTGTGGCAATCGGAATATCGCTGTCCACGCCGGAGTCGAAGCCGACCACCGGAATCCCCTTGGCCTTGGCTTCCTCGAGCAGCGGGATGGCGGCCTGGCTGTCCAGGGCGGCGAAGCAGATGGCCTGCGGGTTCTTGGCCAGCGCGGCCTGCAGCATCTCGATCTGCTTGTCGACTTCTGCCTCGGTGGCCGGGCCCTCGAAGGTGATGGTCGCATCAAGCTCGGTAGCTGCCTGCTCAGCGCCCTGTTTCACGGCCTGCCAGAACTGGTGCTGGAAGCCCTTGGAGATTACCGGAATGAACGGCTTGGCGGCCGTTTCGGCCGCGGGTTGGGCCGCGGGTTGGGCCGCGGTCTCGCCGCTGCTGGCGGCCGGCGCGGCAGGGGTAGCAGCAGGAGCGGCGCAGCCGACCAGCATTGCCAGTACGACCAACAGGCTCGCTGCCATGAGTAGGTGTCTGCTCTTCATCGAAACCTCCGTTTCTGTCATCGAAACAATATGGTGCTCCCGCAGGAGCGACAACACGGTGAAAGATGGGACTGGACGAGGCCGGCATCCCTGGGGCGAGGGTCGATCGGTCAGCCGATCGAAAAATGATATCGATTACATCCGTGCTTAGCATACAACCAAATATCGAACTTGTCAAGCCCTCTGGCGAAAAAATTTTGGGTGTGTTCAAAACGGATTGAACCGACGAGACTTCGGACGGCGCCGCACCGGCCGAATCCTACGAGCGAAGCCAATTTGCCGTCGGGAACCTGGCATGGCTTCAACCGGCCGGCTTTGCCGTCTGAAGTCTGTTGCACGGAAAAACCCGGTTTCTGAATGACTGGCTGAGCAGCCACGCGCCAGGCTTGCGCGGCCGTGTACGCTGCTACGCGCGGCGCAGGCGGCGCAGGGTTTTCATCACGTCGTTCTCGCCGCGGCCGAAGGTGTCGTACAGGCGACGATATTCGGCGTAGAGCACGTCGTAGGCCGGCCGGTGCGCGGCGATGGGGCGGTAGCGCTGGGCGGGCGGCGGGGCCATGGAGCCGGCCGCCTCGGCCAGCGTGGCATAGCCGCCGCCAGCCGGGCCGGCCGCGGTCGCGCCCAACATGGCCGCGCCCAAAGCTGAGGGCTGGGGCGAGCCGGCCACGGCCAGCTCGCGGCCGGTGACATCGGCGTAGATCTGCATCAGGAAGGGATTCTTGGCCAGGCCGCCGCCGGCCACGATGCTCTCCACGGCCACCCCCTGCCCGGTGAAGGCCTCGATGATCAGTCGCGTGCCAAAGGCTGTAGCCTCGATCAGCGCGCGGTAGATCTCCTCCGGCCTGGTGGCCAGGGTCGCGCCGATCAGCAGGCCGCTGAGCTCGGCGTCCACCAGCACGGAGCGGTTGCCGTTCCACCAGTCCAGCGCCAGCAGGCCGCTCTGGCCAGGGCGCTGCCGCGCGGCCCGCTCGGCCAGAACATCGTGCAGCGACACGCCGCGCTGCTCGGCCTCCTGATGATAGGCCGGCGGCGTGCTCTGTTCCACGAACCAGGCGAAGATGTCGCCCGCGCCGGCCTGGCCCGCCTCGTAGCCGAAGAGTCCCGGCACGATGCCATCCTCCACCACACCGGCGATCCCCTCCACCAGCACCTCTTGCGGGCTCATCAACATGTGACAGGTGGAGGTGCCCATGATCATGAACATGACGCCGGGGCCGGTGACGCCGCCGCCGGGCGCGGCCGCGTGCGCGTCGATGATGCCGGCCGCCACCGGCGTGCCCGCGGCCAGCCCCAGGCGCGCGGCCCAGGCCGCGCTGAGCCCGCCCACCCGCGCGCCGGGCGCAACCACCGGCCCGGCCACCTTGCTTGCATACAGGCCGGCCAGATCGGGATGCAGCGCGGCCAGGAAATCGGCCGGCAGGTAGCCGGCGCTCTTGTGCCACGTGCCCTTGTAGCCGGCCGCGCAGGCGTTGCGGGCCAGCACACCGGTCAACTGCCAGACCACCCAGTCCGCGGCCTCGACGATGCAGTCGGCGGCCGCGTAGAGCTCGGGGTCCTCCTCCAGCAGTTGCAGCGCCTTGGGGATGAGCCACTCCGAGGAGATCTTGCCGCCGTAGCGCCGCGGCCAGGCGTCGCCGCGCGCCGCGGCCAGCGCGTTGACGCGGTCAGCCTGGGGCTGGGCCGCGTGGTGTTTCCACAGCTTGGCCCAGGCGTGGGGGCGCGCGCGGTAGGCAGCCTGCGTGTGGAACGGCGCGCCGTCCGCGCTGGTGGGTAAAACGGTGCAGGCGGTGAAGTCCAGGCCGATGCCGATGACCTCCGCGGCCGCCACGCCGCTCTGGCGCAGCGCCGCCTGCGTGGTGCGTTCCATGACGGCCAGCCAGTCGGAGGGATTTTGCAGCGCCCAATCGGGGGGCAGGGGCGCGGCGCTGCCCGGCAGATGCTCGTCGATCACGCCGTCGGGATAGGCCTCCACGGCCGTGGCCGCGATCTCGCCGGTGGCCACATCCACCAGCAGCGCGCGGGCCGACTCGGTGCCGAAATCCAGCCCCAGGGTGTATTTGGACATGAGAAGCTCCTTTGCTGTGCGCCGTGTCAGGCCAGCAGCCCCAACACGCGGCTGAGTTTCATGGCGGTGAAGCGGTTGCGCACGTAGTGACCGTAGCCCTCGGCCAGCGCCATCTCCTCGGCGCCCAGGCCCAGGGCGGCCGGGTCGGCCGTGCCGCCGGCGCGCTGCAAGAGATCGGCCAGCACGGCCGGCGCGGGCACTTGGGCCGCCACGGCCTGCACCTCGGCCCAGCGGTCGAGGATGCGCGCCTTGAGCCGGTCGTACTCCCCCTCGCTCCAGTTCAGGAAGGGCGCCTGCTCGGCCACCACGCTGTCGGTCAGGTCGCCGTAGGCCAAGCGGATGCGCTGGATCTCCTGCGCCCGGTCGGGGCGGGTAGACGCGGCCAGCCGCTGCGCGGCCTCGGCGTGGCTCATCTCGCGCATCTGCTGGTAGTAGCGGGCGACGATCACCGTGGCCATGCCGGTCTTGGCGCCGTGCAGCACCGGCTTGCGCCCCTCCCGCACCAGCTTCATCTCCAGATAGTGCGAGATGTAGTGTTCCGACTGGCCGGCCGGCTGCGAGCCGCCGAAGGCCAACATGCACAGCCCGGCCTCGATCAGGGCGTCGATCAGGCTGTGGATGCCCTCAGGCTGGGCCGCGCCCACCGCATCGACCTGCGTCATGCAGCGATCGCGTGCGGCCTCCATGCGCCGGGCCACCGCGTCGTCGTAGGGGCCATCCCACAGCAGGGTGGCCAGCTTCCAGTCGGCCACCGCGGTATATTTGGCCACCACATCGCCGAAGCCGGCCGCGATCATCGGCCGCGGCGCGGCGCAGAGGGTGTCCAGGTCGGCAAAGACGGCCATGGGGGCCTGGCTGTAGATGCTCTGCTTCAGCCCGCGCAGGATCAGCGACGAGCCGGTGGAGGTGTAGGCGTCCACCGAGGGCGCGGTGGGCAGGCAGATGAAGTCGTTGCCGGTGCAATAGCTGGCGAAGCGGGTCAGGTCGGTGATGACGCCGGAGCCGGCGGCCAGATAGGGTCGCTGCTCACGGCCTGCGGCCAGCAGCAGCTCGACGATGGTCTGCTCGTCGGGGGTGACTTCGTCGCCGGCCAACAGCAGCGGCCTGGCGTCGATCCCGGCCGCGGCCAGGG
Organism: Anaerolinea sp.; assembly: GCA_014879765.1. Classification (GTDB taxonomy): domain Bacteria; phylum Chloroflexota; class Anaerolineae; order JAAEKA01; family JAAEKA01; genus JAAEKA01. The sequence continues at coordinate 13,792 of JACSRL010000305.1, forward strand.
CCTGGCTGGCCCGCTGCCCCAGGGCGCGCCAGGTGTTGGCATCGGCCACCAGGTTGAGGGCCGTGAGCTGCCGGCTGTGCAGGAATTCGATCAGCGCAGGGAGCGCGTCGGGGGCGATGACCACAGGGAGTTCGGACATGAGCGGGCCTTTCTGGGCGCAAGAGGGGTGGCGCAGGGGCGGCCGGCGGCAGACGAATCGACAAGGCCTTCGTCTGGCGGCCTCATGAACCATGTGCAGGAATCATAGACCACATGGGGGATTTGTCAAGCGGCGCGCGGGCAGACGGGCAAAGGACTGATGACCGTGCTGGCCCACTGCATCACGAGACCAGCGCTGCGGTCGTTCAGAAACCGGGTCTTTCTCGTGCGGGCATGGTTTTCGTCTGCGCAACGGCCTTCCACGGCGCCATGACCTTGGTCTGCGAGACAAAAACCCGGCTAACTGCTCAGCCGGCGGGTCGAACATGTGGATTGAGTAGGCCGCCGTACCGAAATCACATGTTCGCACCCGCCGGCTGAGCAGGTACGCAATTTCCCTCTTGACAAACCTTTCGTTTGGTTGTATAATGAAAATAAACGAAAGTATCTGAAAGCACCATCATGCCTAAAGAAGCCTCCACTCAGGAGCGACGACACGAAATCTTCGACAGCGTTCAGCGCAGCGGCCGCGTTTCCGTGGCCGAGCTGAGCCAGACCTTTGGCGTGTCGGAGGTGACCATCCGCAGCGACTTGCAGATGCTGGCCGACCAGGGGCTGGTGGTGCGCACCCACGGCGGCGCGATCCCCGCTGGCCGCCTCTCGCCGGAGCTTTCGCTGGCCCTGCGCCGCCAGCAACAGCCCCAGGCCAAGGATCACATCGGCGCGGCCGCGGCCGCGCTGGTCGGCGACGGCGACGCGATCTGGCTGGACACCAGCAGCACCGCGCTGGCCATCGCCCGCCACCTGAGCCATCACCGCCACGTCACAGTGATCACCAACAGCCTGGCCATCGCCAATGAACTGGCAGATTTTCCCAACCTGCAGGTGGTCATGCCGGGCGGCCGGCTCCGTCGCGAGACCGCCTCACTGGTCGGCGCCGACGGCCTGGACTACATCCGCCAGTTGAACATCCAAAAGGGCTTCTTCGGCGCCCACGGCGTCACATCGGACGAGGGCCTGACCGACGTCAGCGTCGAGGAGGCTGAGGTCAAGCGGGTGCTGGTGGGCCTCTGCCGCCAGGTGGTGGCGGTGCTGGATGCCACCAAGTGGGGCCGCGTGGGCGTGGCCTCCTTCGCCGCGCTGGATCAGATCGACATCATCATCACCGACCAGGACGCGCCGCCCGATCTGGTGGCCCAAATACAGGCCGCCGGCGTGGCCGTGCATCTGGTCTGACCCTTTGTTCCTGACCGATCCCGCCTCCCCGCTCGGGCCGGTCTTTGCACAGCACCCCGGACGGGGCCGACCGAGCCCGTCCGTCAGACTTTCACACGAGGTATCTCTTCCTATGGCTGTTCCCGCGATCATTCCCAAACTAGGCAACACTGTCGAAAGCTGCATCATCGTCGAATGGAAGAAGGCCGTCGGCGAAGCTGTCGCCGAGGGCGAGACGCTGCTGGATGTCGAGACCGACAAGGCGGTGATGGAGGTGGTCAGTCCGGCCAGCGGCGTGGTTCTGGCCCAATTCTATGGCGCTGGCGACCTGGCGCCGGTGCTGGAAGCCATCGCGGTCATCGGCGCCCCGGGCGAGGACTGGCGCGCGCTGGCGCCGGGCCAAGATGACACGGTGACAGGGGGAGAGGGTGGCCCGGTGGCCGAGATGCCAGAGGCGGTTGCGGTTGCCGCCGAAGCGCCGGCCAGCCAACCTGCCACGGGCGCGCCGGTCTCGCCGCGGGCCAGGGGCCTGGCGCGGCGCGAGGGGCTGGACGCGACCGGCCTGGCCGGCAGCGGGCCGGGTGGACGCATCATCGAGCGCGATGTGCAGGCCGCGCTGGCCAGCCGGCCCAAGCTCAGCCCGGTGGCGCAGGCCAAGCTGGCTGAGGGCGGCTTCACCGCGCCGGAGCGCGGCAGCGGGCCAGGCGGCCGGGTGATGACGCGCGATCTGCGGCCGGTGGCGGAGCCAAAGCCGGCCGGCAAGGTCGAGCCAGCCCCGACGCCGCTGGTGGCGGCCGCGGCCGACGTGGAAGCGATCAAGGTGACGGGCGTGCGCAAGGTGATTGCCGAGCGGATGCTGGCCTCGTTGCAGACCACGGCGCAGTTGACGCTGCACGCCTCGGCCGACGCGCGCGGCCTGCAGGCGCTGCGGGCGCGTTTCAAGGCCAGCGACCCGGCCTTCGGCCTGCACGGGATCACCATCAACGATCTGATCCTGTTGGCCGTGGCGCGCACCCTGCCCAGCCACCGCGATCTGAACGCGCAGTTCCAGGGCGACACGCTGAGCCGTTTTGTCCATGTGCAGCTTGGCATGGCTGTGGACACGCCGGCCGGGCTGATGGTGCCGGTGATCCGCGATGCCGACCAGCTCAGCCTGCGCCAGATGTCTCAGGAGGCCAAGCGGCTGGCCGCGGCCTGCCAGGCCCGCCGCGTCACCCCCGACGAGCTGCGCGGCGGCACCTTCACCGTCACAAATTTGGGCGGCCTGGGCGTGGAGAGTTTCACCCCGGTGCTGAACCCGCCGGAGGTGGCGATCTTGGGGGTGGGGAGCATCAATCTGAAGGCGGTGCAGCAAGGGGATGCTTCGGCGGCGCTCAGCATGACAGGGCAGAGAGGCGCCGCGTTCGACGAGACGTCGGTGGCCTTCGTGCCCCACATCGGCCTTTCGCTGACCATCAACCACCAGGTGGTCGACGGCGCACCGGGCGCCCGCTTCCTGCAGGCGCTGGCCCGCAACCTGGCGGATATCGACCTGCTGCTGGCCGGGTAGGCAACGGTTAACAGTAAACAGTTGACAGTAAACAGTCAGCTTTCCCGACTCACGCATCACGTTTCACGCATCACGTTTCACGCATCACGTTTCACGAGACACCAACCATGACCAAACAAATCACCATCGACCCCGCCCAGATGCGGGCCAGCGCAGTGCTGCGCGCGCCGGAGATCCCCATCAACGCCTATGTCTCCGATCCGGCGGCTGAGGCGGCCAAATATGGCCGCGCGAACCTGGTGCGCATCTATCGCGATATGTTCACCATCCGCCAGTTCGAGACCATGCTGGATCGCATCAAGAAAGAGGGGGTCTACGAGGGCATCGAGTACAACCATCGCGGGCCGGCCCACCTGAGCATCGGCCAGGAGGCTGCGGCCGTGGGCCAGGCCTATCATCTGACCCCCGACGACTTCATCTTCGGCTCGCACCGCAGCCACGGCGAGATCCTGGCCAAGAGCTTCTCGGCCATCGCCAAGCTGGACGATGGGGCGCTGCAAGCGATCATGGAGAGCTATCTCGACGGCGCGACCCTGCGGGTGGTGGAGACCTTCACCGGCGGCAGCGTCCAAGAGGTGGCCTTCGACTACGCGCTCTACGGCACGCTGGCCGAGATCTTCGCCCGCGCGGCCGGCTTCAACCAGGGCATGGGCGGCTCGATGCACGCCTTCTTCCCCCCCTTCGGCGTGATGCCCAACAACGCCATCGTCGGCGGCTCGGCCGATATCGCGGTCGGTTCGGCGCTGTTCAAGCGCATCAACCGCCGGCCGGGCATCGTCATCGCCAACATCGGCGACGCGTCCATGGGCTGCGGCCCCGTCTGGGAGGCGCTGATGATGGCGGCCATGGATCAATACCGTACCCTCTGGCCGGAGGACGCCGGCGGCGCGCCCCCCATCCTGTTCAACTTCATGAACAACTTCTATGGCATGGGCGGCCAGCCCTTCGGCGAGACCATGGGCTTTGGCCAGTTTGGCGTCTCGCGGGTCGGCCTGGCGGTCAACCCCGAGGCCATGCACGCCGAGCGGGTGGACGGCTACAACCCGCTGGCCGTGGCCGACGCAGTGGAGCGCAAGCGCGCCATCCTGGAAGCGGGCCGCGGGCCGGTGCTGCTGGACACCATCACCTATCGCTTCTCCGGCCACTCCCCCTCTGACGCCTCGGCCTATCGCACCAAGGAGGAGATGGACCTGTGGCAGCAGCAGGACTCGCTGACCGCCTTCCGCGGCTATCTGCTGGACAACGGGCACGCGGACGAGGCTGAGCTGGGCAGCCTGGAGGCCCACGTGCTGGGCCGGCTGCTGGCCGTCACCAAGGCCGCGGTGTCGCTGGATCTGTCGCCGCGCATCGCCGAGCACGGCGAGCGCATCGGCGAGGTGATGTTCTCGCACCAGCCCAGGGAGCGGCTGGCCGCGGGCCAGCCGGCCGTGTTGCGTCCCAAGCAGGAGACGCGCTTCAAGGACACCTCGGCCAAGTTCCGCTTCGGCCTGGACGAGGCCGGCAAGCCGCGGCCTAAGATTCGCTGTCTGACCTACGCCGAGGCCATCTTCGAGGCCATGATCCATCGCTTCTACGAGGATCCGACCATGGCGGCCTGGGGCGAGGAGAATCGCGACTGGGGCGGCGCGTTCGGCGCCTACCGCGGCCTGACCGAGGCCCTGCCCTACCCGCGGCTCTTCAACTCCCCCATCTCCGAGGGCGCGATCGTGGGCTCAGCCGTGGGCTATGCCCTTTCCGGCGGCCGCGCGGTGCCGGAGCTGATGTACTGCGACTTCATGGGCCGGGCCGGCGACGAGATCTTCAACCAGATGGCCAAGTGGCAGGCCATGTCGGCCGGCGTCTTGCAGATGCCGCTGGTGCTGCGGGTCTCGGTGGGCGCGAAATATGGCGCGCAGCACTCCCAGGACTGGACCGCGATGGTGGCCCACGTCCCCGGCCTGCAGGTCATGTTCCCCGCCACCCCCTACGACGCCAAGGGGATGCTCAACCTGGCGCTGCGCGGCAGCGATCCGGTGGTCTTCTTCGAGAGCCAGCGCCTTTACCCGGAGCCGGAGACGCTGGTGGCCGGCGGCGTGCCGGTGGAGTACTACGAGGTGCCGCTGGGCGAGCCGGCCCTGCGCCGCGCCGGCCGCGATCTGACCATCATCACCATCGGCGCGACCCTCTACCGCGCGCTGGAGGCGGCCGAGATCCTGCAAAGCAAGCATGGCCTGTCGGCCGAGGTGATCGACGCCCGCTTCATCAACCCGCTGAACTACGCGCCGCTGGTGGAGTCGATCAAGAAGACGGGCAAGGCGCTGCTGGCCTCCGACGCCTCGGAGCGCGGCTCCTTCCTGCACACCATGGCCTCCAACCTGACGCAACTGGCCTTCGACCATCTGGACGGCCCCATCGCGGTGGTGGGCGCACGCAACTGGATCACCCCGGCCGCCGAGCTGGAGGACGCCTTCTTCCCGCAGGCGTCGTGGATCCTGGACGCGATCCACGAGCGCATCCTGCCCCTGCCCGGCCACCAGGTCAGCACCGACCACGGCCTGGCCGCGCTGGTGCAGCGGAACCGGCTGGGGGTGTAGCCGGTCTGATCCGATGAAGAAAAAGTAACTGCTCAGCCGGCGGGTGCGAACACGTTGATTGAGTAGGCCGCCGTATCGACGCCGAAGGCGAAC
>JACSRL010000457.1 GCA_014879765.1 Anaerolinea sp.
CCAGGTTCTTGACGGCAAAGGGCCTCGCTGGCAGGACTCGGCCGGTGCGGCGCCGTCCGAAGTCTCGTCGGTTCAACCGTTCGTAAACTGGCCGCACCTGGGGTGCTCACGCCGCGTGGAGGGGGCCTTTCCAGCGGAGTCGAGCACGCCCAGGTGCGTTGCTGGCTACTGGTCGGCGGCCCGCGGCGGCTTCATGCCGAACCACTTCTCGTAGATGGTGTCATACTCGCCCGAAGCCTTGACCGCGGCCAGGCCGCGGTTGATGGCCTCCAGCACGGCGGCCTTGTTCTTGTTGACCGCGATGCCATACTCCTCGGAGGTGTAGACCTCAGGCAGCACCACCAGGCCCAGCTCCGGGGTGGCCTTGATGATGTCGGCCAACACCGGGGCGTCGGTGAACACCGCGTCGATGTCGCCGTTGGCCAGCGCCTGCATGGCCAGGGTGATCTCGTCGTAGCGCTGCACGTCGGCGCTGGTGTTCTCGCTGAGCCAGATGTCGCCGGTGGTGCCCAGTTGCACGCCGACCCGCTTGCCCTCCACATCGGCGATGCCGGTGATGGCGCTGCCCTGCTTGACGGCCAGGCCCTGGCCGGCCAGGAAGTAGGGATCGCTGAAGTTGACCGTCTGCTTGCGCTCGTCGGTGATGGTGGCGGCCGACTGCACCGCGTCGAACTCGCCCTGGGCCAGCGCCACGAAGATGCCATCCCAACGGGTGTTGACGAACTCCGCCTCGAAGCCGGCAGCCTTGGCGATGGCGTTCATCAGGTCGATGTCAAAGCCGACGACGACGCCGTTCTCGTCCACGAATTCGAAGGGGCGATACTCAGCGTTGGTGCCGACCTTGATCTTCAGCGCCGGCGCGGCCGGCGCGGCCGGCGCCTCGGTGGCCGCGGGCGCAGTGGTGGGTGCAGCAGCGCCGCCGCATGCGGCGACGAGCAGGGAGGCGATGAGCAGCATCGCCAACAACATGAGCGACTTGGACTGGGACATGATGATCGGTTCTCCTTCTCGATGGATGGTTACAGCGCCCCGGCCGCGGCCAGGGCTTTGTCATAGTCAGGGTGTTGAGCAATCTCCGGCACGTATTCCACGTAGCGCACCACGCCATCGGCATCCACGACGAACACCGCGCGCTGCTCGACGCGCAGTTCCTTGATGTGCGTGCCGTAGGCGTCGCCGAAGGCCATGTCGTAGTGATCGGAGAGCGTGACCACGCGGTCCACCCCCTTGGCCGCGCACCACTCGGCCAGGTGGAAGGGCAGGTCGGCGCTGACCGTGACGATGGCCACGCCGTCGCCCAGGCTGGCAGCCTCCTGGTTGAAGCGCCGGGTCTGCGCGTCGCAGATGCCGGTGCCGATGGAGGGGATGACGTTGATCAGGCGAATCTGGCCGGCCGTGGACTCCAGCAGCCTGGCCCGGCCATCGAAGCCCTTGGCGCCCAGCGTAACCTCCGGCGCGGCGTCTCCAACCGCCAGCGCCGGCCCCATGACAGTCAGCGGCTTGCCTTTCAGCGTGACTGCGCCAAATCTTTCTTCCATGTAAGGCAGTTCCTTTCGAGATACGTTGACGTGATGCGTAACCCGTAACACGTAACCCGGAAATGTGCATGCGCTACGATTTTCCGGGTTACGTGTTACGGGTTACGGGTTAAACACGACGCGGGTAATGGCAGCCAAACACCACTCAGCGATTCTTCATGCGCGGGTCCAGCGAATCGCGCAGGCCGTCGCCCAGCAGGTTGAAGGCCAGCACCGTCACCACGATGGCCAGCGCGGGGAAGATGATCAGGTGCGGCGAGGTGAACATCTGGTTGCGTTCGGCGCCGATCATCGCGCCCCATTCGGCCGTGGGCGGCTGCGCGCCCAGCCCCAGGAAGGAGAGGGCGGCCGTGTCCAGGATGGCCGTGGCGATGCCCAAGGTGGCGGCCACGATCAGCGGCGCCATGGCGTTGGGCATGATGGCGCGGAAGAGGATGCGCCGATCGCGCGCGCCGATGGAGCGGGCCGCGACCACGAACTCCTGCTCCTTGAGCGACAAGACCTGCGAACGCACCAGACGGGCATAGGTGGGGATCGAAACGATGGCAATGGAGATCAGCGCGGTGAGCAGGCCGATATCCTCAAAGCCCAGGGTGCGCTGCATGAAGCCCAGGCCGCGCGAGAGGACGCTGTCGTCGGCCACCGTCAACAGCGCCGAGTTGATCGCGATGGCCAGGATCAGCGCGGGAAAGGCCAGCACCACATCCATGATGCGCATGATGGCGTTGTCGTAGAGCGCGCCCAGGTAGCCGGCCACCGCGCCCAGGAAAAAGCCGGCCAACACCGCCAGCGTCACCGTGTAGATGCCGGCCTTGAGCGACACCCGCGCGCCGTAGAGCACGCGGCTGTACAGATCGCGGCCGTTGCCGTCGGTGCCGAAAATATGCTGCGGCTGGCCAGGGGCACAGCGAAAGAAATCGACCACCGGCAGCGAGGGCAGGTTCTCCACGGCGTGGATACAGGGGGGCTGGCGGCGCTTGACCCCCTCCTCCTTGCCGATGAGCACCGCGTTGGGCGGGTGGGTGGCCAGGGTGGGCGCCAGCAACGCGATGGCGATCAACACCAGGACGATGGCCAGCCCTACCTGTCCGGAGCGACGGCGCAGGACCAGATCGCGCGCGGCCTCGCTCCAGTAGCCGCGCGATTTACGGTTGGAGCTCAGGCCGAGCTCGACGGGGGGGGCCGGTGCTTCTTGCGAGGTCATGCTCACTCCCTACGCCAGCCGAATGCGGGGGTCCAGGAAGCCGTACAGAATGTCGACCACCAGGTTGATGACGAGAAAGATAACGGCCACCACCAGGGTAAAACCCTGGATGACGGCGTAGTCGCGCGAGGTGATGCCGTCGTACAGCGCCCGGCCCATGCCTGAAAAGCCAAAGATGGTCTCGGTAAGCACCGCGCCGCTGAGCAGAAAGCCCAGCGAAAGGCCGATGATAGTCACCACCGGCAGCATGGCGTTGCGCAGCCCGTGGCCCAGCAACACCACCCGCTCGTTCAGCCCCTTGGCGCGGGCGGTGCGGATGTAGTCCTGGTTCATCACCTCCAGCAGGCTGGAGCGGGTCATGCGGGCGATGATGGCCATGGGAATGGTGCCCAGGGCAATGGCCGGCAAGATCATGTGCTTCAGGCTATCGACGAACAGCTTGCCGTCCAGGTTGACGATGGCGTTGAAGAAATAAAGGCCGGTGAAAAACTGCGCCACGCGATAGAGTGGCTGCCCCTCGCTGAGGTTGAACTTGGCGGCGAAGGAGGTCACCGTCATGCCGGCCGACAGCCGGCCGGAGGGCGGCAGGGCAAAGGGCGTGTCCTTCAGCACGATGGCGAAGACGTAGGCCAGGAAGAGGCCCAGCACAAAGACTGGGATCGACACCCCCAGGTTGGCGCCCACCATGGTGACCACATCTGCGGTGCTGTTGTGCCGCTTGGCCGAGATGATGCCCAGCATCATGCCCACCGTGACGGCAAAGATCATGGCACTGAAGGCCAGCTCGATGGTGACCGACAGCCGCTCGGAGATCATGCGCGTCACCGGCTGGCCGTAGCGGAAGGACATGCCCAGATCGCCGGTGAGCACATCCCTCAGGTAGATGGCAAACTGCTGGATGATCGGCTTGTCCAGGCCATAGCGGGCGTTGAACGCGCCGCAGGTCACATCGTTGGCCTTCTCGCCCAGCATGGCCACGCAGGGATCGCCCGGCAGCAGGCGGGCCAGGGCGAAAGTCACAAACAAGATGCCCAACAGCACTGGCAGGGCAGCCAACAGGCGCTGAATAATGTATTTGGTCATGATGGCCAGGCAAGAGCGTGCTGAGACTGCGGCAGTCGTGGGCGGAACAAGACCATTCAGTCAGTGGGTGCAATCCGTGGATCGAGTAGGCCGCCGTATCGAGATCCGTGGATCGAGTAGGCCGCCGTATCGAGATCCGTG
>JACSRL010000534.1 GCA_014879765.1 Anaerolinea sp.
TTCGGTTCACAATACGCCCAGTTGATCGCCCGCCGGGTGCGCGAGCAGCGCGTCTACTCGGAGCTGGTACACTGGGACGCGCCGGCGGAGCAGGTGCTGGCCAATCCAGCCGTCAAGGGCTTCATCCTCAGCGGTGGGCCGGCCAGCGTCTACGAGCCGGGCGCGCCCACGTTGCCGGCCTATGTGCTGGCCTCGGGACTGCCGGTGCTGGGCATCTGCTACGGCATGCAGCTTCTGACCCACAGCCTCGGCGGCCGCGTCGCCCCCTCCCAGGCGCGCGAGTACGGCCCGGCCGAGATCGAGCTGCTGGACGCGGGCAGTCCGCTGTTTGCCGATTGCACCTGCCAGGCTGCGGGCGCTGACTCCAACACGCATCACCCATCACCTTTCACACTCCCGGTCTGGATGAGCCACGGCGACCGCATCGAGCGGCTGCCGGCCGGCTGGCAGCCGCTGGCCCGCTCGGCCAACTCCCCCTACGCGGCCATGGGCGACCCGGCGCGCGGCTATTATGGCCTGCAATTTCACCCTGAGGTGACGCACACCCCCCAGGGCGCGGCCCTGCTGCGCGCCTTTGCCGTCGATGTCTGTGGCGCGGCCGCCGACTGGACCCCCGCCAACTTCATCGCCGAGGCCATCGCCGCGGTGCGCGCGCAGGTTGGAGGGGAACACGTGCTGTGCGGGCTGTCAGGCGGCGTCGACTCCTCCGTGGTGGCCGCGCTGCTGCACCAGGCCATCGGCGACCAGCTCACCTGCCTCTTCGTCGATCATGGCCTGTTGCGCCAGGGAGAGGCGGAGCAGGTGGTCGAGACCTTCCAGCGCACCATGCACATGCGGCTGGAGGCGGTCAACGCCAGCGAGGCCTTTCTGACCGACCTGGCGGGGGTGGTCGATCCCGAAGCCAAGCGCAAGTGCATCGGCAACCGCTTCATCCGCGTCTTCGAAGAGGAGTCCGCCCGCATCGCCGCCCAGTGGGTCGCCGGCGGAGACCGATCGCCGGCGACCATCGGCTACCTGGCCCAGGGCACCCTCTACCCCGACGTGATCGAAAGCGCCAGCGGCAGCAGCGAGAAGGCCGCGCGCACCATCAAGACCCACCACAACGTGGGCGGCCTGCCGGAGGACATGACCTTCCAGTTGATCGAGCCGCTGCGCCTGCTCTTCAAGGACGAGGTGCGCGCGGTGGGCGAGGCGCTGGGCCTGCCGGCCGAGATCGTCTGGCGCCATCCCTTCCCCGGCCCGGGGCTGGCCATCCGCGTGCTGGGCGAGGTGACCTGGCAGCGGCTGGAGACCCTGCGCCAGGCCGACGCCATCCTGCTGCAAGAGCTGGCCGCGGCCGGGCTCTACCGGGGCACCGCACAGGTCTTTGCGGTGCTGCTGCCGGTCAAGAGCGTCGGGGTGATGGGCGACAAGCGCACCTACGCCGACGTGGTGGCCCTGCGCGCCGTGACCAGCGACGATTTCATGACGGCCGACTGGGCGCGCCTGCCCTACGAGCTGCTGGCGCGCGTCAGCAACCGCATCGTCAACGAGGTGGCCGGCGTCAACCGGGTGGTCTACGACATCACCTCCAAACCGCCAGGAACCATCGAGTGGGAATGATGAAGGATGAAGGATGAAGGATGAAGGATGAATCCGGAAGGCGTCTGGCTGTCGATCTCCGTTCCCCGTTCCCCGTTCACCGTTCCCCGTTCCCCGTTCACCGTTCCCCGTTCATCGTTCCCCGTTCCCCGTTCATCGTTCCCCGTTCATCGTTCATCATTCATCGTTCATCGTTCATCGTTCCCCGTTCATCGTTCATCGTTCATCGTTCATCGTTCATCATTCATCATTCATCATTCATCATTCATCATTCATCATTCATCGTTCATCATTCATCGTTCATCATTCATCATTCATCGTTCATCATTCATCATTCATCGTTCATCATTCATCATTCATCGTTCATCATTCATCGTTCATCGTTCCCCGTTCATCGTTCATCGTTCTCCGTCTGTTGAGCCATGCGTACTCTGATCTTTTTGCTGCTGATCGTGCTCCTCATCGCCGGCGTCATGCTGGGGCCCAGCGCGTACGCGTTCTACCGGGCCCAGGGGCCGCTGCCGGGCGGCGTGACCTTGAGCGGCCTGACGCCCCAGGGCGCCACGCTGGAGGAGATCGCGCGCAACGCCCACGATGTTTTCCAGCAGCCGGTGGCCGTCTTCTACGATCAGCAGCGTCTGATCCTGCGGCCGGCCGACATCGGCTTCGAGGTGGATGTCAACGCCATGGTGGCCGAGGCTGTGCCCTACGGCCAGGGGGTCGGCTTCTGGCGTCCCTTCCTGGGCCAGGTCTTCGACCGCCCCGCCCAGCCGGTGGACATCCCGCTGGCCTACAGCCTTGACCAGGAAAAGCTGGCTGCCTGGCTGTATGAGGCGGCGCAGGAGTACGATACCGCGGCGCGGCCGCCCTACGGCGTGGCCCTGGCGCCCGGCGTCCCCTTCACCAGCACCTTCATGTTCCAGGCTGGCCAGCCCGGCCTGGAGCTGGAGTCGAACCTGTCGGCCCAGCGCGTGCTGGCCGCGCTCAGCTCACCCACCGAACGCACCGCCAACCTGGTGCTGGTGGAGGTGCCCCCGCCCGCGCCCACCATCGACGAGCTGGAAAAGCTGCTGGTGGCCCGCACCAACCGCTTCCCCGGCTACGTCAGCCTCTTCATCCGCCAGGTGGGCAGCGACGAGGAGGCCGCCATCGACCCCGACATCGCCTTCTCCGGCATGAGCACGCTGAAGATCCCCATGGCCATGGAACTCTATCGCAGCCAGGTGGATGGCGTGCCCGACATCGATACCAGCAAGCTGCTCAGCGAAACCTTCGCGCTCAGCAGCAACTTTGCCGCCAACCTGATGCTGCGCCAGATCGGCGGCGGCGGCGTGGGCGCTGAATGGCAGGGCGCGCTGCGCATGACCGAGACCCTGCAAGGGCTGGGCCTGCAGAACACCTTTATGACCACCCCCTACGACACCGAGCGTCAAACCAACGCCCTGGTCACGCCGGCCAACAGCGACAAGACCTGGGACACCAAGCCCGACAGCTACCGGCAGACCACGGCCAAGGACATCGGGCTGGTGCTGGAGTGGATCACCCAGTGCAGCCAGGGAGGCGGCACCCTGTTGGCTGCCTTTCCCGGCCAGTTGACTGCCGACGAGTGCCAGCAGATGCTGGACTACATCGCCCTCGACCACAACCGCATCCTGCTGGAAACGGGCGTGCCGGCCGATGCCCGCTACGCCCACAAGCATGGCTTCGTCAGCGACGCGCACGGCGATGTCGGCGTCTTCTGGAGCGCAGCCGGCCCCTACGTGGTCAGCCTCTTCATCTACAAGCCGGGCTGGATGGAATGGGAGCTGAGCAGCAGCATCATGGCCGACGTCAGCAAGGCCGCCTGGGACTACTTCACCCTGGTGGCCAACGGCGGCCAGCCGCCGGCCGTGGACACGCCGCTGCCCGACCCGGCCGCGCCCATCACCGCCACCGCGCCCATCACCCCGGCGGCGCCGTAACGGTTGCATCCATGAGCGCCGGCCCTTTGCCGCTGCCGCCGGTTTTACAGTTGGAGGGAGACCGCGTCATCTGCCGGCTGTGCGACGAGAGCGCGGGCGAGGCCACGGTGCGCCTGGGCGACAACTCGATTCGTCTGCGAATCGACGGGGAGGCCGGCGGGGGCCGGGTGATCTGGGTCGAGGCCGCGGCCCCCTGCCAGTTGGAGATCGACACCGGCTTCACCACCTTCGTGGAACAGGTCCCGGCCGGCTGCACCCGCTATCTGTTGACCCACCTGGATCGCACCGACGTGCGCCAGGTCTGACCCACCACCCAAACCCCTGATCGCAAGGGCGTCCCGCCCGGATCTGACCGGCGGGACGCCTCTGGATCGGTCTGGCGGGGCGATCTTTACCCGGCGTCGAGGCTATCGATCGCG
>JACSRL010000027.1 GCA_014879765.1 Anaerolinea sp.
GGTTTTCGTCTGCGCAACGGCCTTTCATGGCGCCATGACCTTGGTCTGCGAGACAAAAACCCGGTTTCTGATGCCATGCCTGAACAGTTACCAACCGGCCGGCTTTGCCGTCCGAAGTCTGGAATTTAGTCGCCTGAAGGGCCGCCAGCCTGGCACGCATGCGCCGATTCTCCCGGCAGATACTGCCCGATCTCTGCGTCGCTCAGCGGCCGGCCTACGATGCGACAGGCGATCTCCACCCAGACCTGCGGCCTCATCGGCCAGAGGATCACCTGGCTGTCGTCGCCGGCCGAGGCCAGCCAGCGGCCGTCGGGGCTGAAGGCCAGCCCGTTGACCGGCCCATCGTGGCCGCGCAGCGGCGAGCCGATCTGCTGCTGGGTCGCCACGTCCCACAGAATGATGGCGCCGTCGCGGCTGGCCGAGGCCAGCAGCCCACCGGTGGGATGAAAGGCGACGGCGCTGGCAGGGCGGGTGTGGCCCGCCAGCACGCCGCCGCCCAGCGCGGCCAGGCCCGGCAGCCGGCGCAGGTAGATGGCGTTGTCGGCGCTGGCCAGGCCCAGCATCTTGCCCGTCGGGTCGATGGCCAGAGCGGTGACGGGAAATTCGACCGGCTCATTGCCAACGGCCCGTCTGTCCAGCCTGGTGAGCATCTGCTGGCTTGCGACATCCCATTGAAAGACCGTCCCCCTGGCGTCGCCGCCGAGCAAGGTCTTGCCCTGCCGGTCGAAAACCAGCGCGGTCACCCGGCTGGCCAGTCCAGTGGTCAGCGTGGTCGAGACCGCCGGCGCGACGCTCAGATCCCACAGCAGCACCTGGTTGTCGGCGTCGGCTGTGGCCAGCCGCGGCGCGGCCGCGTCCGGGCTGAAGGCCAGCGCGGTGATCCAGTTGCGGCCGGGCCATTGGGCCAGGCGCGCGCCGCTGTGCCCATCCAGCAGATGGATGGCGCCGTCCAGGCCCCCCGCGGCCAGCCAGGCGCCGTCGGGGCTGAAGGCCACGGCCGTCACGCCGTCGTCGCGCCGCTCTACCTCCTGTCCGCTCTGGCCGGCCACCTGCCACAGCCGCAGCGCGCCATCGCGGCTGCCGGAGGCCAGCCGGGCGCTGTCGGGGCTGAAGGCTACCGTCCAAACCTGCCCGTCGTGGCCGGCCAGCGGCTGGCCGATGCGGGTGCGCCGCGCCAGCAGCCAGTGGTTGATCTCCCCCTGGCTGCCGGCGGAGTAGAGCGATTGGCTGTCCGGCTGAAAGGCCAGGTCGTTGATCCAATTCGGATGGCCGCGCAGCGGCGGGCCAAAGGGCACGCCATCGACCACATTCCACAGTTGGATCATGCCATCGCGGCCCGCGGAGGCCAGCACCCGGCTGTCGTCGGAGAAGGCGACGCTTTCCACGGCCTGGCTGAAGTCCCGCAGCGTCTGCTCTGGGGCCGCCAGCGTCTGCTCCGGCGTCTGCGCCAGGGCGTTGGCCGTGGCCAGATTCCAGATTTGCACCACGCCGATCTCATGGTCCAGGCCAGGGGTGTTGACGCCGGCGGCCAGCCAGTGGCCGTCGGGGCTGAAATCCAGCGCGCGCACCACCCCCTGCTCCCCGGCCAGCGTCTGGCTGCGACCGGAGGCAAGGCTGTGCAGGGCAATGCTGCCGTCGGCGCGGCCCACGGCCACGGTGGCGCCGTCGGGGCCAAAGGCCAGGCTGCGCGTGGGCTGGCCCCTTTCGATGGGCTGCGGATCCACCAGCGCCAGGCCGTCCACCCGCCAGAGCAGCGCCTCGTCACGGCCGACGGTGGCCGCCTGCCGGCCGTCGGGGCTGAAGGCGATGGCGTTGACCTGGCCGGCGCTGACCGGGGTGGTCTGGTGCGGCGGCAACAGCAGCGGCGCCGGCGAGGGCTGCGGCCACGGCGTCATGGCGGGGAGCCCCTCGCGCAGGCCGCCGGCGTCCGGTCGCGCCTCCAGCTCACCGGTCAAATCCCAGAGGGTGACGCGGCCGCGCTTGTCGGCCACGGCCAGCAGCGAACGGTCCGGCGCCATGGCCAGGCCCGTGACGGCGCTGCCGCCGGAGGGCAGGGGAGAAACCGCCAGTTCGGCGGCCGTGCCGCGCTCCCAGAGCCGCACCTGGCCATCGGCATCGCCGGCCGCCAGCAGCCGCTGATCGGGGCTGATGGCCAGCGCCGTGATGGGCTGTTGGCCGGTGCGCACTACCTGCTCCAACTGGGGGTTGTCGTCCAGCACGGCCAGCAGCGCGGCGTTGATTTCGTTGCTGGGCTTGGGCGCCAGTTGCATGGCCTCGGCGCTGAGCAGCAGGGAAAGGTCAGGCTGTGTGAACTGGACGTTGCGGGCCTGGGCAGCCACGGCGCGCGCCTGGTCTTGCTGTTGTGCGGCGTTGCGGTCCAGCAGCAGCTTGCCGCCGGTGAAGAGCAACAGCAGCAGCAGCGCGGCCGCCAGCGCGGCGATGCCCACCAGCCGGCGGCGCAGCCGTTGCCCCCGTTGCGCCTCCTGGCTGGCGGCGAGAAATTCCCGATCCAGGGCGCTCAGGTCTGCGGCATGGCCGCGCGCCCATTTTTCCGCCTGGGTCAGGTCGCGTTGGGCCAGCAGCAGGGTGGAACTGGCCGGTTTGCCCTGCTGTTGCCAGCGCAAGGCGGCGCGCTGCATGGGGCTGAGCGTCGCCTCGCGCCAGGCTGCGTTGTTCTCGCGCACCGGGCGCACCAGGCGGTCGTGGGCCAGCTCGAACCAGGTGGCGCCGCGGCGCTGTTCGGCCCGCAGCAGGTGGGCATTCACCAACTGCCAGATGGCCGCGTTGGGCAGCCCGTCGCTGGACCCGACGCCCTGCACCACCTGGCCGCGGATCTCCTGGCCGATGATGAGACGCTCCTCCACCCAATCGCGCACGGCCCGTTCGGCGATGCCTGCGCCCTTGGCCACGGCTGCCACGGTGTCAGCGTAGTAGCTGCGCAGCGCCTCGTCCACGTCGCCCAGCGCCGCGACGTCGTCCAGGCCGATGGTGGCGTCGTCCGCGGCCAGCCGATCCCACAGCCGCCAGCAGACCACCTGCAACTGCACCGGCTCCACTGTGTCGCCCGGCGTGATGGCGGTGGAGCCATCGGGCTGCTGCACGCGCACTGCGGCCAGGTCGGCCGCCAGGCGGCTGGCGGCCTGGTCGAGGAAGTCCACGCCGGCCTGGCGCGCCGGCTGTTGCATGGCCTGGATCGCGGCCTCGGGGCTGAGCAGTTCCAGCCGGAAGCGTCGCCCCTTGTCAAAGCGGGTCGGGATCGGCTTGAGGTAGGGGTCCAGCCCGGCGATGAACTCCTCGCGCATGGCGAAGAGGGCCCAGCGGCTGCGGTCGCGCAGCGCCTCGCCCACCTGCTCGAAGAAGGCCAGCTTGGCATCCCGGTCGGTGGGGTCGAGGGTCAGCGCCTCCTCGAACTGGTCGAAGATCAGCACATCGCCATGCCAGCCGGCGTCGTTGGGGGCAGCTTCGGCTTGTTGTGATTCGGCGTACCGCGCCAGGCATTGATCCAACGACAGACTGGCCAACTGCGCCACCGACAACTGTTCCGCCTGCGGCCGCCCCTCTTCCAGCGCCAGCAGGCAGCTCAGCGTGTAGCGGTTGGCTGCGCCGCCGGCCGCGTCGCCCGGCAGCGGCGCGTTGACCCGCATGGTCGGCAGGATGCGGAAGCCCTCAGCCTCCAGGGCCGGAACCAGCCCCGCCTGCACCAGCGAGGTCTTGCCCGCGCCCGACGGCGAGTAGAGCAAGACGATGCGCTCGGCGATGAGCAGATCCAGCAGCGCGGCAGTCTCCCGGTCGCGGCCATACAGCCGCTGGCCGCGTTGGAAGGAGCGTGGGCCAGGGTAGGGATTGGGGCGAGGGGACATGGGAGGAGGGGGGAGAATTGACAATTGACAATTGACCTAACTATTACCCACATCTCCACAACAGGCTAGAGATGTGATAGACTTATCTCCAACGTCA
>JACSRL010000172.1 GCA_014879765.1 Anaerolinea sp.
AGCGATAGCGTATCGAGACCCCACGCCGAACGCGGGTCGAGTAGCGATAGCGTATCGAGACCCCACGCCCTGCTGATCGGCGGCGGCTACGGCGTCGCCCCGCTGCGTTTCCTGGCCGAGCGCCTGTTGGACGCCGGCCAGGTCGTCTCGATGATCATCGGCGCACGATCGGCGGCCGACCTGCTGCTGGTGGACGCGTTCACAGCCATGGAGGTGCGGCTCTGGCTGGCCACCGAGGATGGCTCAGCCGGGCTGGCTGGGCTGGCCACCGACGCCATCGCGCCCGCCCTGGCCGCTGCGCCGGCCGAGACCGGCATGGTCTGCGCCTGCGGGCCGACGGGGATGCTGCGCGCCGTGGCCGCCATCTGCCAGGCCAGGGGCCTGCCGGTGCAGCTTTCCTGGGAGGCGTCCATGCGCTGCGGCATCGGCCTGT
This sequence comes from Anaerolinea sp., assembly GCA_014879765.1. Classification (GTDB taxonomy): domain Bacteria; phylum Chloroflexota; class Anaerolineae; order JAAEKA01; family JAAEKA01; genus JAAEKA01. The sequence goes on from JACSRL010000172.1 coordinate 434, forward strand.
GCAGCAGTTGCGAGGTGGGCGACGGCTGGCTGACCTGCCTGGACGGCCCGGTGTTTGCGTTCGATCCTTCCCGGTAGAAGGTCATCGCGGGGGGCTGGCCCGGCCCATTCCGGGCGCTGGCACAGACCGACCGGCGCGGGCGCGGGTCAAAGGGGCGGTTTTATCGCGTGGGTGGCCATGAAGGTGGCAATATGGCGATCCAGCACGAATTCCGGCCAGCGGTCTTCGTAGAAGCCGGCGATGACGAAGCCGGCCTCGATCTGGCCGCCGATCTGGTGGTCCAGCGAATGGCCAAACTCCATGGGCGATCCCTCGTCGATCAGCCGCTGGCGATCGGCGTCGCTGGTGCTGGTGAGATCGGAGAAGGGGATGCTGTACTTGACCTCCAGCACACCCTCGTCGTCGGCCTTGTGCAGGTCGAAGATGTAGGTGATGGGGTTGAGGAAGCCGGCCAGCAGGCTGCCGCCGGGCCGCAGCACCCGGAAGGCCTCCCGCCACACCGGCCGCACGTCGGGCACGAACAGGTTGGAGACGGGGTGTACGATCACGTCGAAGCTGTTGTCGGCCAGGAGCGACAGATCGCGCATGTCCCCTTCCACCGTGCGCAGGCTCAGCCCGTCGCGGCTGGCCACGTAGCGGTCCTGAGCCAGTTGGCGCGGCGAGTTGTCGAAGACGGTGACGCGCGCGCCGGTGGCGGCCAGCACCGGCCCCTGCTGCCCGCCGCCCGAGGCCAGGCAAAGCACGTCCACCCCCTGCATCTCCTCAGGAAACCAGGCGCGCGGCGTGGGGATGGTGGGGGTCAGGATGATCTGCCACTGGCCCTGCCGGGCCGCGGCCGTCACCTCCGGGCCGACCGGGATCGACCAGGGGCTTTTCTCTTCCACCGCCCGGTCCCAGGCGGCGCGGTTGTAGGCGCGAATGTCCATAGGTGAATCCGTAGGGTAACTGATCTGTGAATAGCCGCCGATTTGCCAATAACCGTTCGGGCCGGTCTTTGCGCAGCACCCCGGATGGGGCCGACCGAGCCAACCCGCGATGTTATTTCTTGACAGTTACGTGGCAGGCTGGCTCCGTCGGCTCCTGCCGGGCTGCGACGCGAAGACCGGGCAGCGGCAGGCATGGTAACACAGCACAGGCCGGCAGACAAACCCCGCCGTCGCCCAGCGATGCCAAGTTCGAGTTGGGCGCGCGTGGCGCCGCCGCCGATTTCAATCGGCGTCTGGCACAGCCAAGCATGCTGAAGCAAGCTGGCAGAGCTGGCGGAACACAGCTCAGCAATTGGTGCGCCAGCAAAAGTAGTGTACACTGGCTCACCATTCCCCATTCCCCATTCCCCATTCCCCAATTCCCCATTCATCATTCATCATTCATCATTCATCACTCATCACTCATCACTCATCACTCATCATTCCCCGGAGTCCCCATGTCCCAACCCAGCTACTACTACCAGGAACTGCAAGAGATGCTGCAACAGCCTGGCTGCCCCATCTGCCATGTGGGCCGCAAGGTGGCGCGCAGCCAGTTGGATGCGCTGCTCTACGACAGCGTCACCGACAAGGAGAGCCGCGAAAAGCTGGCCAGTTCCATGGGCTTCTGCCGCGCGCACAGCCGTGAGCTGCTGAGCTTCCCCGGCGAGCGGTTGGGCGCCACCATCATCGAGTGGGCCCTGCTGCGCGAGGCGCAGCGCCGTCTCAAGGCCAGCGCGCCCGCGGCCGGCGCCTCCTGGCGGCAACGCCTGCGCGGCCAGGGCGCGGCCGCTTCCAGCCTGGCGGCCGATGATCCCTGCCCCGTCTGCACCCATCAAGCGGAGATCGAGTCCCGCTCGCTGCGTGAGCTGTTGGAGCATCTGCTGGGCGACCTGGAGAGGCCGCTGGCCGCGGCCGGCGGCCTCTGCTGGCCACATCTGGAGCTGGCCATGCGCTCCGCCAGCGATCCCCGCGTCCACAGCGCGCTGGTCAGCCTGCACGACCAGGTCTGGCAAGGCTGGATCGACCAGATGGGCGAGTTCATCCGCAAGCGCGACTATCGCTACAGCCAGGAGACCATCACTGACCAGGAAAGCGCGGCCGTGGAGCGCTCTATCGAGGCGCTGACCGGCCTCTACCCGCGCGCGTCCTGATGCACGCTAATCGTCGTCCCCTTCCCGGCCCTTCGCCTCATCCTTCGTGCCTGTGGGGTGGCAACTGACGCAGTCCTGAAAATCGGCAATCCCTTCTTTGCCATGCTCCTCGGCGATTTCGCCTGGTTCATGGCACTGGTAGCAGGTATAGCTCTGCACCTGCACGACGTGGCAGGTGCGGCAGGCGTTGACGCCCCCGTCGCCGTGGTCCAGGGGGAAGGGGTGGGGCTGGTCGAAGCGCGCCGGCTGCCAGGCCGCGGTGGTGTGGCAGTCGGCGCAGGTGAGGGCGAAAGCAGCCGCGTGGAAGTCCGGCTCCCCGTGGCAGGCGATGCAGGTTGTTGGCGTGCCGCGGAAGCCCTGGTCCACGTGGCATCCCGCGCACGCCACCGCCGTGTGCTGGCCGGTCAGCGGGAAGGTGGTCTGGCTGTGATCGAAGCTGGCGTCGCGCCAGTCGCCGGTGCTGTGGCAGGCCGCGCAGTCTGTGCCGAACTGGCCGTCGTGCGCATCGTCTTCGACGTGGCAGGCGACGCAGTCGGTGGGTGTAGCTTGCAAGTCGGCTGTGCTGCGCGCATTGGCGTGGCATTCTCCACAGCTCGCCTCCATGTGCTGGCCGGTCAGCGGGAAGGCCAGCCGGCTGTGGTCGAAGCTGTCGCGCGCATAGCTGTCGATGCCATCGTGACAGGCCAGGCAGTCCGTCCCAAAATCGGCCACATGCGCCTGCATGAAGGCTGCATCATCTTGCCGATGACAGTCGTCGCAGGTCAACGGGTCGAAGCGGGCCAGGCTCTCGCTGTGGCAGTCCTGACAGTCGAAGGAACTGCCGTCGGCGCGCAGGCCATGCCCCATCAGCGAAAAACCCACCATATCGTGGGGGAAGTTGTCCATCGCCGCAAAGGTCAGGCTGGCGGTCGGGCCGCGGTGCTCCGTGTGGCACTGGCGGCAGTCCATCTCCGCTCCCTGGGCTTGCAGCGCGCCGTGCAGCGTCGTCGAGTCGTTCAGGTCGGCGGCGATGTCGCTGTGGCACTCCTGGCAACGCTGGGCCATGGTCGTCGGGTTCCAGGGCGCGGTGTGGCAGATCGCGCAGTCGCCGCCGCTGTCCGCGTGCGAGGCGATGCCGCCCAGCGCCGCGCCGCTGGTTTGGGCATGCAGCGGGCCGGGGCTGAACATCCGTCCGCCGCGCAGCACGAAGAGACCTGCCACCAACAGCAGGGTCAATGCGGCGGCCAGCAGGCCGGCGCCGGTGAGGCAGCCAAGTCTACGCGGTTTCATGGCGGCAATCCGATCACGCAACAATCACAGTAGGGGCGGGGTCACCCCGCCCCCGTCCTTCAACCGGCAACTTCCGAAGTCCGGCGTGTCAATCACAGTAGGGGCGGGGTCACCCCGCCCCCG
>JACSRL010000616.1 GCA_014879765.1 Anaerolinea sp.
ACTTCCGAAGTCTTCGCAGGTTTGTTCAAAACGGGCTCACAGTCCATAAGACTTCGGAAGTCTTCCCCAGTTTATTGAGATGGTACGCGCTAAGGGATTTGACGGCAGGGGGGCTTTGCGGTAAGCTGGCTGTCAATCACAACGAAGAAAGGCAACCCCATGCGCATTCTTGTTACCGGCGGGGCCGGCTTCATCGGCTCCCACATCGTCGATGCGTTCGTGGCCGCGGGCCATCAGGTGGCCGTGGTCGACAACCTCAACACCGGCAAGCTGGCCAACCTCAACCCGGCCGCCAGCTTCTTTCAGGTCGATATCCGCGACGCGGCCGGGCTGGCCCGCGTCTTCGAGCAGGTGCAGCCGGAGGTGATCTCGCATCAGGCCGCGCTGGCCGACGTGCGCGGCTCCCTGCGCGAGCCGGACGCCTACGCCGAGGTCAACATCATCGGCTCCATCCGCCTGCTGGAGCTGGCCCGCCAGCACGGCGTGCGCAAGGTGGTCTATGCATCCACCGGCGGCGCGGTCTACGGCGAGCCGGAATACGTGCCGGTGCGCGAGGATCACCCCATCAACCCGCTGGATCCCTACGGCGCCAGCAAGCACACCGTCGAGCACTATCTCTTCATCTACCGGCACAATTATAACCTGGACTACGCCAGCCTGCGCTATCCCAACGTCTACGGCCCGCGCCAGGATCCCTTCGGCGAGGCAGGTGTGGTGGCCATCTTCACCGGCAAGATGCTGGCCGGCGAGCCCTGCACCATCAACGGCGACGGCACACAGCAGCGTGACTTCGTCTTCGTGACCGACGTGGCCCGCGCCAATCTGCTGGCCGCCACCGCGGCCGGCAGCGGCATCTACAACATCGGCAGCGGCGCAGGAACCGACGTCAACGCCATCTTTGCCGGGCTCAAGCAGGCCGCCGGCTACACGCAGAACGCACACTATGGCCCCGCCAAGCTGGGCGAGGTCTACAAGATCTACCTGGATGCCTCCAAGGCCCAGCGCGAGCTGGGCTGGGAATCGACGGTGAGCGTGGTCGATGGACTGAAGAAGACGGTGGACTATTTTCGATCGGATTGAGTTGTAACCTTTTATGTATCTCGTCGTCAACGGCTGGTTCTGGGGCCAGATGAACACCGGTTCCGGACAATACCTGCATCACCTGGTCCAGCGTCTGCCGGAGGTGGATGGTCAAGCACGCTATACGCTGGTGTTGCCGCAAGCCAGCGCCGCGCCGGCGCCGGCCGGCTGGCAGGTCGTGGTCATGCCGCCGGCCAGGCTGGGTGACAACCTGGCCAAGCTATGGTTCGAGCAGATCAGCTTCCCGGCCGCCTGCCGCCGTCTGGGCGCTGACGTCGCCTTCGTCCCCTACTGGGGATCGCCCTGGCGGCGGCCCTGCCCCACTGCGGTGACCGTCCACGACCTGATCCCGCTGCTGCTGCCGGCCTATCGCGGCAGCGTGCGGCAGCGGGCCTATACCTGGCTGGTCAGCCAGACCGCCCGCCGCGCCAACCTGACGCTGACCGACAGCCAGGCCAGCCGGCGGGACATCATTCAGCATTTGGGACTTTCCCCTGACCGAGTGCAGGCCATCCTGCTGGCAGCCGACGAGCGTTTTCAACCGATCACTGATCCTGCTGAACTGGCGCGCGTTCGGTCGCGCTACAGCCTGCCGCCGCGCTTCATTCTCTACCTGGGCGGCTTCGACGTGCGCAAAAACGTGGCCGGGCTGGTGCGGGCCTATGCGCGCTGGGCGCAGCAAGAAGTTCCACTTCTCCGAAGAAGTGGAACTTCTGACGCCCCCCCTGACGCCATTCCCCACCTGGTCATCGCCGGCAAGCTGCCGGCCGCCGACACCTCCTTCACCCCCGACCCGCGGCGTCTGGCGGCCGAGGCGGGGATAACTGAGCACGTTCACTTCACCGGCTGGGTGGAGGAGGCCGACAAGCCGGCGCTCTACAGCCTGGCCAGCCTTTTTGTTTTCCCATCGTTGTACGAAGGTTTTGGCCTGCCCGTGGCCGAGGCCGTGGCCTGTGGGACGCCGGTGCTGAGCTCCAACCGCTCATCGTTGCCGGAGGCAGCGCCGGGCGCGCTGCTGGCCGACCCTGAGGATCTGGACGCGCTGGCCGCGGCCATGGCCCAGGCGCTGTGCGCCCCACGCCCGGCCGCGCCCCCTGACGCGCGGCGCACCTGGCTGGATGTCGCCCGCGAGACCATCCCCCTGTTGAAGGAGCTATCATGACCCTACTCGCCCTGGAATCCACCGTCATCTCCCACGGACTGCCCTACCCGCAGAACATCGCCGCGGCCCGCCGCTTCGAGCAGATCGCGCGCGAACACGGCGCCGAGCCGCGCACCGTCGCCGTCATCGGCGGCGAGCTGCGGGCCGGGCTGAGCGACGACGAGCTGGAGCTGCTGGCGCGCAGCCACGACGTGCGCAAGCTCAGCCGCCGCGACCTGCCCATCGCGGTCGCGCAGGGCTGGCACGGCGCCACCACCGTGGCCACCACCATGTGGATCGCGGCCCGGCATGGCATCCGCGTCTTCGCCACCGGCGGCATCGGCGGAGTACATCGGACGGGAAGGATGAAGGATGAAGGCAGCATGATGAATCCGGACTCCGGACTCCGGGATTCATCCTTCATCCTTCATCCTTCACCCTTCGACATCTCCGCCGACCTGCCGGAGCTGGCGCAGACGCCGGTGGCCGTGGTCTGCGCGGGGGCCAAGGCGATCCTGGACCTGCCGGCGACGCTGGAGTGGCTGGAGACCTGGGGTGTGCCGGTGGTGGGCTACGGCGTCGATGAGTTTCCCGCCTTCTACAGCCGCAGCAGCGGGCTGCCGGTGGATGTGCGGGTGGACACGCCGCAAGAGGCCGCGGCCATCGTGGAGGCGAAGCGCAAGCTGGGGCTGCCGGGCGGGGTGCTGATCTGCGCGCCGGTGCCGGAGGAGTTCGAGCTGCCCGCAGCCGAGGCCAACGCGGCCATCGAGCAGGCGCTGGCCGAGGCCGACGCGCAAGGGGTACACGGCAAGGCCATCACCCCCTTCCTGCTGGCCCGCATCGTCGAGCTGACCGGCGAGCGCAGCCTGCGCGCCAACCTGGCGCTGCTGGAGAACAACGTGCGCATCGGCGCGCAGATCGCCGCGGCGCTGGCATCTGCAGCGCTCTAGTTCCTGATAACTTGTGAGCCCCTGGTGTGCGAAGGCCGATCGCGGTCAGTTCTCCGGACGATTGACACGAATCAGGTGACCAGCCAAAGATGCGTTCGGCAGCAGTACAGCGTCTATTCGCTCTGCCTGACGCTTGAAATCAGGATCGTAGGTACAGATGACGATTCCTGCATGATCAGCAGATGTCAGATGAAGCAGGATAAAATGCCTACGGTTGGTGGTGAGAATTGCCCGATCCAATCTGGTAGCTGCTGCCAAAACAGCTTGATCTGGGAAGCGTTGGTTGCTCCTGCCATCTTCCTGGATTGTGAGAACGTCGTGGCCAAGTCGCCGCAGCTCTTCTACCACAGGCAACGGGAAGTTTTCGTCAGCGTAAAACCGAGCCACAGTCAGGCCTCTTCGTTGGCGCGAATCTGCTGCTCGACCTCGGATCGATGCAGGCGGTAATAGGCCCACGCGTTGGTCAAGTCTTCGGCGTTCAAGGTGGGAAAGCTGCGCAGTATGTCAGCCTCGTTGGATCCCTGCTGCCGCGCTTGAACCAGCAGCCAAACAGGGATACGTGTGCGCACGATGCATGGTTCCCCACCCATCACCCCTGGAGTGCTCTCGATGCCTGGCGAGGCGCTGCCCAGGTCCCTGGCGATCCACTGCAACACCTGGGCCTTCTCGCCGGGACTCATGACCGGCAGCATCTCACGGACTAGCTCTAAAGTTGTCATGTTTCATCGCTCCAGATTGTTTCAACATAGGTCGTTCAGAAACCGGATTT
>JACSRL010000220.1 GCA_014879765.1 Anaerolinea sp.
CATCGCCGCCATCAAGCCCGACGACCCGGTGTCCGGCGTCTTCCGCGTGATAGAAGCGCGGCTGGCGCCCTATCGCGACGGCCGCAAGGGACACTACATGCATCTGCTGCTGGCCGATGGCAGCGGGCAGGTCGAGGGCCGGCTGTGGGAGGAGGCGGACGAGGCCGCGAGTTGGCTGGCGCCGGGCGACGTGGTGCAACTGACTGGCCGGGCCAGGCTGTACGAGGAGCGCATCCGCCTGCGGGTGGACACCCTCGCGCCGGTCGAAGAGACCGCTATGGACCTGAGCACCCTGCACCCCGCGGCCGCGGCCAACATCGGCGAGACGCTGGCGGCCGTGCATGCGGCCGTGGGTCGCATCAGCCAGCGGCCGCTGCACGAGCTGTTGACCAGCATGTTGGGCGACGGCGACCTGGTGACTGCGCTCAGCCTGACGCCGCCGCAGCGGCCTGGCGCGCTGCTGGAAAGCATGGCCGCGCTGCTGGAGCTGGCCGCGCCGCTGCGCAGCCTGGCGCCCGACCTGAACCACGACCTGCTCACCGCGGCCATCGTGCTGCACGGCCTCGGCGCCAGCGCGGCCTTGACTCAGCCGCGCGGCGGCAAGGCCGTCGCCCGTCTGGGCGTGCCGGCCCTGAGCGATCAACTGTTGGCCGAACGCCTGGCCCAGCGCCCCGACTTTCCGCCCGAACTGGCCATCGACCTGCGCCACTGCATCCTGGCCGCATCCGACCCGTCCCTGGCCCACACGCGTGAGGCCGCGACGCTGGCCGCCCTGCGCGGCCTGTATGCAGCGGTGAACAGCAGACAGTGAACAGTGAACGGTAAGCAATAGCGCAGCCTCCAAGCCGCACGCCGCACGCATCACGTATCACATAACCCAGAGACGCCCCACGCCATTCCGGTTACGAGTTACGTGTTACGCATCACGCATCATTCCAACACGAGAACATCCCATGCCCGATCGACCCGTCCGCGTTCGTTTCGCCCCCAGCCCTACCGGCTATCTGCACATCGGCTCCGCCCGCTCGGCGCTGTTCAACTGGCTATTTGCCCGTCACAGCGGCGGCCAGTTCATCCTGCGCATCGAGGACACCGACCAGAAGCGGCTGGTAGGCGATGCGCTGGACGATTTCACGGCCGGCCTGCGCTGGCTGGGCTGCCAATGGGACGAGGGGCCGCTGGTCGGCGGCGAACACGGCCCCTATTTCCAAAGCCAGCGCCTGCCCATCTACCGTCACTGGGCCGACTGGCTGGTGGCGCACGGCCACGCCTACCGCTGCTATTGCAGCGAGGAGCGGCTGGAGCAGGTGCGCCAGCAGCAGACCGAGCGCAAGGAGCAGACCGGCTATGACCGCCATTGCCGCTATCTGACGCCGGAGCAGCGCGCCGTCCACGAGGCCGCGGGCGATCCCTGCGTCATCCGCCTGGCCATCGAGCCGCTGAACGGCAGCACCACCTTCCACGACGCCATCCGCGGCGAGATCACCTTCGAGCACAGCCTGCTGCAAGACGCGGTGCTGCTCAAGTCCGACGGCTGGCCCACCTATCATCTGGCGGCCGTGGTGGACGATCACCTGATGGAGATCAGCCACATCATGCGCAGCGACGAGTGGCTGAGCAGCGCGCCGCTGGGCGTCCTGCTCTACCAGGCCTTCGGCTGGGAGCCGCCGGTGTGGGCGCATCTGCCGGTGATCCTCAATCCCAACGGCAAGGGCAAGATGAGCAAGCGCCACGCGGTGGGCGCGGACGGCAAGAGCATCCCCGTGCTGCTCAAGGACTATATCGCCGGCGGCTATCTGCCTGAGGCCATGGTCAACTTCCTGGCCAACATCGGCTGGAGCCTGGACGGCAGCACCGAGGTCTTCACGCCGGAGCAGGCCATGGCCGCCTTCGCCATCGCCGACATCAACCCGGCGCCGGGCGCCTTTCCCTATGACAAGCTGGTCTGGCTGAACGGCGTCTACATCCGCCAGTTGGAGCACGACGATCTCTACCAGCGGCTGCTGCCCTTTGTGGCGCAAGCCATGGGCATGAGCGTCGAGGCCATGGCCGCGCGGCCTGAGCTGCGCCTGGCCACGCCGCTGATCCAGGAGCGCATCAAGACCCTGGCCGAGGCCGCGCCCATGCTCGATTTCTTCTTCATCGACAGCCTGCTGGACTACCCCGACCCGCAGATGCTGATCGGCGAGAAGATGAGCGCGGCCCAGACCGTCGAGGCGCTGCACGGCAGCGCGGCCGCGCTGGCCGCCCTGCCCGACTTCGACCGGGAGAGCGTCGAGGCCAGCCTGCGCGCGCTGAGCGACCAACTGGGCCTGAAAATTCGCCAGTTGCTGCACGTGGTGCGCGTCGCCCTCACTGGCAGCAAGGTCTCCCCGCCCCTCTTCGAGGCCATCGTCATCCTCGGCCGCCAGCGCACCCTGGCCCGCCTGGCCGCGGCGGAGCGGGTGGTCGGTAGCCAGTGAACGGTGACCGGTGAACAGTGAACAGAACTGACTGTTGACTGTTCACTGTTCACTGGCCACTGCTGACCGCTCCCCCTTCATCCTTCATCCTTCATCATTCAGGACTCCCCCATGGAAGAATTTGTCGTCGGCGTTGTTCAACTGCGCATTCGCCTGCCGCAGGATCGGGAAGAGCTGGAGCAGCACCTGGTGCGCTTTGTTCGCCTGGCCCAGACCAAACGGACCCGGCTGTTGGTCTTTCCGCAGTTCACCGGCCTGATGGCCGCGGCGCCGGTGATCAAGGGACGCGGCGCCGGGCTGCTGCGCCAGGCTGACCGCGCCCGGCGCGTCAACGCCTCCTTCTGGACGCGCGCCCAGGCCAGGCTGGCCGGCGGCGCGGCCGGCGTCTTGGGGGCCGACTTTGGCCGCGCGCTGGAGGGCACGCTGTTGCAGCAGCCCGATCTGCTCTGGGAGAGCACCGCCTCCCTCTTCAGCGATCTGGCCCGCTACCACGGCATGGTGGTGGTGGCCGGCACGGCCTATCTGGAAGACCCCAGCGACCGCGTGATGCGCCATCTGGCGCTGGTCTTCGGGCCTGATGGCAGCCTGCTGGGCAAGCAAGGGGCCGTGGCGCTGGCCCACGACGAGCACCCCATGATCGAGGCCGCGCCCACCTGGCAGGCGATCCAAACCCCGCTGGGCCGGCTGGGGGTGCTGGTCGGCGACGACATGTTCTATCCTGAGGCGGGGCGCATCCTGGCCTATGGCGGGGCCGAGATGCTGATCGGCGTCGGCGCGACCGCGCAGCCGGTGCAGTATCACCGCCAGCGGCTGGGGCTGCTGTCCCGGGTGGAGGACAACCAGGTCTACGGCGCGCTGAGCTTTGCCGTGGGCTACAACCCCTTCACCAGCGGCGACGAAGAGCCCTACATCGGCCGCTCGTTGGTCGCCGCGCCGGCCAGCATGACCCCGCGCTACAGCGGCGTGATGGTGGAGATGGGCGCCGACAGCGCCGAGGGGCTGATCACCGCCGAGTGGAGCTTCGCCGCGCTGCACCAGCAGTGGCAGGCCGACCATGCGCCGCTGCGCACGGCCATGCCGCTGGAACACACCGGGCCGACCCTGGCCGCGATCTACGGCCGGCGGCTGGCGCTGGAGCCGGCTTTGCAGGCCGACGCGGGGCAGGCTGCCCTGCCGGCGCCGGAGCCGCAACCGACGGCCACCGGCGCGCCCGCCGCCGAAGAGCCGGCCGAAACGCCCACCTCGGTGATGCTAATCGCCAGTTCGGAAGAGGGCGACGACTGACCTCAGCTCGCCGCGGTGTTCAGCTTGGTGCTGAGCATGGTGCTGCACTTTTCCTGATTGATGATGTGAACACGATCATATGGCAAGAGGCATGATCTCCGGATTGTAACTGCTCAGCCGGTCGTTCAGAAACCGGGTTTTTCTCGTGCGGCATGGTTTTCGTCTTCGTAACGG
>JACSRL010000617.1 GCA_014879765.1 Anaerolinea sp.
GCTTGGGTTGAGTAGCCGTCTGCGGCGTATCGAAACCCTGCGCCGTATCGAGACCTCTGGGGTTTCGATGCCTGGGCGTGGCTCGGTCGGAGACCGGCCACAGCGAAGCGTGGCTCGGTCAGAGACCGGCCACAGCGAGGAAAATACCCATTCACCCATTCCCCTATTCACAAATTCACCATTCCCCAATTCCCCAATTCATCCTTCATCCTTCATCCTTCATCCTTCATCCTTCCCCATGACATCTTCCCACATCACAACCATCGCCCATGAACTCGGTGTACGTGTCGACCAGGTGGCCGGCGCGGTGGAGCTGCTGGACGCCGGCAACACCATCCCCTTCATCGCCCGCTACCGCAAGGAAGCCACCGGCGGCCTGGACGAGGTGCAACTGCGCCAGATCGAGGCGCGGCTGGCCTATCTGCGCAGCCTGGCCGAACGCAAGCAGACCGTGCTGGCCTCCATCGAGGAGCAGGGCAAGCTGACGGCTGAGCTGCGGGCCGGCATCGCGGCCGCGGCCACGCTGCAACAGGTCGAGGATCTCTATCTGCCCTACCGGCCCAAGCGGCGCACGCGCGCGGCCATGGCTCGCGAGCGCGGGCTGGAGCCGCTGGCCGAGCTGATGCTGGCCCAGGAGCCGGGCGCGGACGTGGCGCAGTTGGCGCAACGCTTCCTCAGCACGGAGGTGGCCAACGTCGACGAGGCGCTGGCCGGCGCGCGCGACATCGTGGCCGAGCAGGTCAGCGACGACGCCATCGTGCGTGAGATCGCCCGCCGTTCCACCGCGGAGGAGGGGCTGGTGCGGGTGCGGCTGGCCAGGAAGGACGGGGATCCCGACGGCAAGTACCAGATCTACCACGAGTTCAAGGCCGCGGTGGGCCAGTTGCCGCCCCATCAACTGCTGGCCATCAACCGCGGCGAGAAGGAAGGGGTGCTGCGGGTGACGCTGGACGCGCCCGAAGACCTAATCCTGGGTCAGATCGAGAGCCGGGTGGTGCGCACCCCGCGCTCCCCCTTTGCGGCGCATCTGCGCGCGGCCGTGGAGGATGGCTACAGCCGGCTGGTGGCCCCGGCCATCGAGCGTGAACTGCGCGGCGGGCTGACCGAGGACTCCGACGACCACGCCATCCACGTCTTCGCGGCCAACCTCAAGGCGCTGCTGCTGCAGCCGCCCCTGCGCGGCCAGGTGGTGATGGGCATCGATCCTGGCTTCCGCACCGGCTGCAAGGTGGCCGTGGTCGACGGCACGGGCAAGTACCTGACCAGCTTCACCGTCTACCCCCACGAGCCGCAGCGCGAGCGGGAGCGCAGCAAGAGCCTGCTGGCCGCGGCCGTGGCGCGCTTCGGCGTGGACATCATCGCCATCGGCAATGGCACCGCCAGCCGGGAGACGGAGGAGGTGGCGGCGGAGGTGATTGGGGAGAGCGAGAGGGAGAGAGCGGGAGAGCGGAGAAAGGGGAGAGAGGTGGCGTATGTGATGGTCAATGAGGCGGGGGCCAGCGTCTATTCGGCGTCGGACGAGGCGCGGCGGGAGTTTCCAGAGCTGGACGTCTCCATGCGCGGCGCGGTGAGCATCGCCCGCCGCCTGCAAGATCCGCTGGCCGAGCTGGTCAAGATCGACGCCAAGAGCATCGGCGTGGGACTCTACCAGCATGACGTGGATCAGAAGAAGCTGGCCGCGACGCTGGACGCCGTGGTGGAGGACGCGGTCAACGCGGTGGGTGTGGACGTCAACACCGCCTCGCCGGCGCTGCTGCAGTATGTGGCCGGCATCGGCCCCAAGCTGGCGCAGTCCATCGTCGCCCACCGCGACCAGCACGGTCCCTTCCAACAGCGCAGCGAGCTGCTGAAGGTCAAGGGGCTGGGGCCCAAGGCCTATCAGCAGGCGGCCGGCTTCCTGCGGGTGCCGGAGAGCAAGAACCCGCTGGATCGCACCACCGTCCACCCGGAGAGCTACGGGGTTGTCAAGAATCTGCTGGAGCTGGCCGGGCTGAACCTGCGCATGGCCGATTTCAGCAGCCGCCTGCGCCACTTTCGCCAGAGCCAGAAGCTGGACGAGCTGGCCGGGCTGTTGGAGGTGGGCGCGCCGACGTTGACTGACATCTTCGAGGCGCTGCTGCGGCCGGGCCGTGACCCGCGCGACGACCTGCCCGCGCCGGTGCTGCGCCGCGACGTGCTCAGCCTGGAGGATCTGAAGGAGGGGATGGTGCTGACCGGCACCGTGCGCAACGTGGTCGATTTCGGCGCCTTCGTCGACATCGGCGTCAAGCACGACGGGCTGGTCCACGTCAGCCAGATGGCCGACAAGTACGTGCGCAACCCGCACGAGCTCGTCCGCGTGGGCGACGTGGTGCAGGTCAAGGTGGTGAAGATCGAGAAGGAGCGGGGGCGGGTGGGGCTGAGTATGCGGGTTTGAGGCGAAAAATCGGCGCTTGCCACCCTGTCGCCAGGTTGTGGTATAATGCAGCCTAGGTTGTGAACTACGAGCGATAATGACGACCCAGGAGATCCGAGGAACCCATGTCTACTCAGAATGTGACTCTTCAGCTACCAGATGGGCTTCTGCAACGCGCCCGGCAAGCGGCCGCAACTTTACAGCGGCCCTTGGAAGATGTCTTGACAGCCACTTTGGCGGCTGGATTGCCGGACGTGCAGGATGCTCCCGCCGACATGCGAGTCGAGTTAGCGCGCATGACCTGGCTCAATGACACAGACCTGTGGATCGTTGCGCGCAGTGTCATGCTCCCCAAGGATCAGGAGCAATTGCGCTATTTGTCGGAGTTGCAGAGCCAGCGCACGTTGACAGAGGATGAGGAAACGAGGTTACGGGCTTTGCGCCGGGTGTATGGCGAGGTCACGTTGCGCAAAGCGCGAGCTTACGCGTTGCTCAGCTTGCGCGGTGGTCGCCCGCTGTTGGCTGAGAACTAACCGATGGCGTATATTCCACGAGCAGTAAGGCGTCGAGTGGCCACAACTGCGGGGCATCGTTGTGGTTATTGCCAAACCTCGCAACAAATCAGCGGCGCCCAGATGCATGTTGAACATATCATGCCTCTGGCGCATGGCGGCACATCCGATGAGAGCAATCTTTGGCTGGCGTGTGGCTGGTGTAATAGTTACAAGGGGGCCAAGACACATGGTATCGATCCACTCACTGGCGTCGAAGCGCCGCTGTTTAGCCCCAGGAAGCAACAGTGGTCTGAGCACTTTCTATGGAGTACTAATGGCAGCGAGATAGTCGGTTTGACTGCGATAGGACGGGCGACGGTGAGGGCGCTCCGGCTGAACAACGAGTACATTGTCGCCAGCCGACGCCAGTGGGTGGCAGCCGGCTGGCATCCGCCCAAATGATCGGGCGATGGTGCGCGTAAGAGGTGTCCGCAAAGACCTCAATTATGGGTTTCTCTCAACTGTGTTCCGAGGAATCTGTCATGTTGCGAACCGATATCTTCAACATCCGATTCCAGCACGCCAGCCAGTTGTAGCAAAGGGTCATCTGCGGACTGGATCACGGCCTTTTCGACCCACTCCGTTGCGACTTCTTCCACCGGGCGTCCGATGTGCTGGGCCGTCCTGGCCAGTGTATCATATGCGATGGTTGGCAGATCGAGTGTCAGTGTCTGAGCCATGGTAAATCTCGTTTGGTGTTAGCGACGTTTCCAGGTGTACGTCTCTGGCGCCTGCTATTATGGCTGAATTGTACACCACTAACACGGTGTTGGCAACCGGGCTAGAACAATCGGCCAACCAGATGTATCGGTGGAAGCTTCAGTTTAGCTCTCCGCGGTGACGCTGCAACCAGTCCACCACGAACCCAATCACCTCCCCCTTCTCCGGCTCATTGTGCGTCTCGTGGTATAGCCCATCCCACAGCTTGAGCGTGCAGTCAGGGGCCAGGGCGGCGAACTCCTGGCTGGC
>JACSRL010000422.1 GCA_014879765.1 Anaerolinea sp.
AGCGGCAGCGGCTCAAGTCGTCTGGCCGCCATTGTATCCCGACCGCATCCCCGGAGCAAAGTCCACACCCAAGGCGCGGCGCGAGATCGCACCAGGGTTGCCAAAAAGATGATCTACATCATATCAACAATCGTACACTCTATGCTATAATCGGCATGGCCGCGTTGGCCGCCGCGTTGGCTACAACCATGAGCAGGCTGGCTGCTCTTCGCGAGATCGGCGGCGTTAGCTGTGGTGTGACCATCCATCGACATCTGGGCGGTGTGGGTGCAGAGGCGAGAGTGATGTCAATCTGAATAAGCCGACCGTGGCATGGATCAACATCGCCGGAGAACAGAGAAATGCTACGCTTGATTCTGCTGGTCTTGCTGGTGGTTCTAGGGTTCCTCGCAGTCAGGGTGGGCTGGCCTTGGCTGATCTTGGTCATTTCCCTGGCCGTGGCGTTGGCAGCCTTCGTCCTGCTGGAGCGCTCGCCCAGCCGGCTGAAGATCACCTTTGTGCTCTCGGCCTACGTCTTTCAGGCGCTGTTGCTGGCCTGGGGCTTGTTGTGGTCCTTGCAGCGCGTGGCGGCCTCATTGGCCGCCGGCCAGGGGATGGAGCCAGCGTACCGGCTGGCGGTGGGATCTCCTGCTCTGCAAACCTTCTGGGCCCTCATCGCCGGTTTTTTCATCGCCGCCCTGCTCTTCGCCCTGCCGCTGGGATGGATGGCGGAGCACAGCCGACGCGCCGCCCACGGCGACCAGGCACGCAACAAATCGCCGTCGGCCAATCTCCATCGCGCGCTGGGCACGATCCCGGCCAAATGGCTGGTGCGCGATGGCCAGCTCATCACCCTCAAACCGGCCAAGCCGCCCCGTTCGCCCACCACCGGCCCCGGCGAGGTCGAGGTGCAGCGCGGCCACGCGTTGGTTCTGGAAAAGGAGGGGCTGATCGTCGACATCCTGCCGGCCGGCGTGCATTGGGTCAACGACCAGGAGCGGCTGGCCATGGTGGTGCCGCTCTACGGCCGGTCTGAGCGTGTGACGGTTCGCAATGCAACCACTTTGGACGGCTTGCAGATCACCGAGCTGGAGATCATGGTCTTTCACAAGCTGCACACCGACGATGCCACCGAACAGTTCGGCGACGACAAGTTCAAGTTCAACAAGGACATCGTGCAGCAAAGGGTGTGGTCGGCCGCGGGCAGCACCTGGGAGGCCGCTGTCCGGGGAATCACCGAGCGCGAGGCGCGCGGCCTCATCGCCGGCTATACCATGGAACAATTCGTCACCATGAACCCGTCGGAACGGGATAAGTTCAAGACGGATCTGGCAGCCAAGGTCAACACAGTCACCGGTGAGTTCTTGGGCGTGACCGTGACCATCACCGGCCTGGGGACTATCGACGTGCCCGATCTGGCCGCGGAGAAGCTGATGGCCAGTTGGACGGCTGAGAAAGATCGGGCCGTGGCCTTGAGCAATGCTGAGCAACAGAATCGCATCCTGATGAGCACAGCCGAGGCGCGCAAAGAAGCGTTCCTCAGTCTGGCGCAGGCCATGACCAGCATCCTGGACGGTCATCACAGCGCGGGCGATCTGGTGACCATGAGCTTCGTCGAGCGCATGGAGCGCGTGGAGGATGGCGTCTCGGCCAGCAATCCCAACCAGGAGCTGGAGACGCTGGGCAAGCTCTATGCCATCGAGGCGCTCAAGAGCCTGGCCGGCCGGCCGGCGTCCCCTGATGCGGAGCCAGCAGTGTAGCCGGGCGCCCGGCGCTAACCGACCACGACGCATCGTTCGACGCCGGCCACAGGGGTGTCAGGTCGATCTTGATGCCGAAACTGGTGGCGGTGGCGGCCAAGGCCGCCTGAAAGCCGCGGCGATAGCTCTCAGTTTCAGGGCCGTCGAACTGCGCGGCCATCTGCTGGCAGGTCAGTTCCACCCCGCGCAGGACGTTTTCGATATCGTGTTTGTGCCAGACAGACTGTCCCATAAGCGATCTCCACAACTAGCGGCGAAGGAACAAATGTTCTAGTTGGATCTATTATACCCCCTTCCCCCCGGATGCCAAATCGTCTGAGTCAGCAAGACATACCCCACAAGAAAGAAAGCCATGGCCGGCGTGCGCCGGCCATGGCGGGAGATCAGATGACCGCATAGGTTGTGACCAGTCCCTGGGTGCCATCCAGCAGCTCCAACGCCTGTTCCAGGCAGGTGACTGCGTCGGTGGAGTCCAGCAGCCATTCGACGGGCTTGGCGCCGGGCGGCGGGTCAGCTTCCCAGAAGCGGGCCGCCCAAAGTGGCCGCCGATGATGCAGATGGCCGAAGCTGACGTTCAGCCGGACTGTCCTGGGAAATGCCCCGTCGGAGGCCAGCTCAGCACGCACTCCGCCTCGCGGAGACCAGTGTCGCGATAGTCCAGGGTTCTGGAGATCGTGGCTCGATTTCGACAGGGGCGCCGTGGACAGGTTGACGCGGTTCAGGGCGTCGCGTGCCGTTTGGGTGGCCGTTGCACACATGATGCGAGCTCCTCGATGCCCAGGCCCGACTGGCTACGCCGGCCCCATGGCAAAGATGGTGCGACGAACCGCTGGCCGCGCGCTGCGCTGCTGGGACTGAGCAGCGCCGGGCTGCACGGCTGCCTTCGCGCAGTGGACGCACAGGTGACAGTCGGCGTTGATGAGCGTCTTCAGCCGTTCCGCTTCGATCTGGGCGTTGCACTTTTCGCAGCGGCCATAGACGCCGGCCTTGATTCGCTTCAACGTCCGGTCGATTCCAGCCATCTTCTGCCGCGCCACATCGTAGGTGACGTTGTTGTTCAGGTCCATGCTGGCAGGTTCATTCATGTAGGCCGCCACGCTCTGCCAGTACTTGCGATCCTCCATCAGCTCCTGTTCGATAGCTGAGATATTCAGGGTATTCATGACATCCTCCTTGTCCACACTCCGTGGGCCGTGCATTGTGTCAGGGCTGCTGCCCTAGCCGGCGAACGCAGGCCCGAAGGCCACCGCCAGCACGATGCCGATGCCGATGGCCAGGATCACCAGGGCAGCCACGGCGCAGCCTGGGCCGTCAGTGGGCTGGGGCTGCGGCACTACCACCATGGTGGGTGGCCGAATGAGCGACAGCCGGAGTTGCAGGTAGATCACTGCAACGACCAAGATGCCGATCACAATCAGATAGCCGTTTAGGTCCATGGTAGCAACTCCTTTCGACTGGTTCTGCTGACTGCACCGACGGGATAGTTGTATTTGCCGATGCGCCCTAAGCATAGCACAGCGGCCGCAGGCTTGCATGACATTCCGCTGGCTTCCCGATGACGGAATGACGGCATTTCTGACAGAACAGGAGCCTTCATCCTCGGCCTATGGGCCGGGAGAAAGGGTATTGTTCCTGCCAGTTTTCGCCGCCGGGTGCTGACATCTTTGTCAGCGCTTTGCCAGATAGTTGACATGCTTCAAGCCTTGACATCGTGGTATAATGGACATGATCCCCCTGAAAACATGTTCAACCGGCGCTGTTTCGTGAGAGCCAATCGCCATGCCGCCAGCAGCCACCCCCCAATCCAACCCAACCAGCAAAACCCTCACCGCTCGCGTGCTGCGCAGCACGCCGGCCGGGCTGGTCGTTGCACTGCCCGATGGACGAGAGGGGCTGGTGCGCGAGCGGGAGATGGGGTGGGACACAGAGGCGCGCGTGGGATGGACTAAACGCTATACATCAGGCATGACAGTGCAGGTATTCCCGTTGGAAAAAGGCCGGAAAAGGCGCCCAGAGCTAAGCATTCGGCTTGCACAGACCAATTCCTGGCTCGAGATCAGGAAACGCTACCCGGCAGGCAGCCTAGTGGAAGGTGTGGTTACCGGCGCCATGGCCTACGGCGTGTTTATTGAATTGGAGCAGGGCATCTCCGGGCTGATGCACACGTCCCGTTTTCCTGCGTCAGCCCGCGGCGCGCCAGGCGAAATCTTCTGGCCGGGAGATCGCGTCATAGTGACCATCGACAGGGTGGACGTGGAACGAAAACGGATCGCGCTGAGTATGGAGAATCTGGCAGCACAACGTTGGCGTGACGCGCCCTCTTCGGGCAGCCCAGCAACACCGGTTGCCGACGAGCCGCCAATCGGCGACGCTGGCGTGGCCCACACACTGGATAGGTTGATCGATAGTCCACGGAAATCGTTGCTCGTGGTGGAAGATGATGAGACGCAACGCAAGTCAGTGGCTGATTGGCTTCGTTTTGCCGGACAAACTGTGGAGATCACCGACAGCGCCGAAACAGCACTGGCGATCGTTGCTTCCCGTCAGTTCAACATCGTATTAATGGATGTGGGCCTGCCTGGAATGAGTGGCATCGAAGCGGCTCATCGCATCAAGGAACAGTGGCCTGAGGTTGGATGTGCGCTGATGACCGATTGGGGCCGCGCTGAGCGACGGGCAGCCGAGCTACAGACGCTGCGCATAAAGGGTGTGGCGCTGCTGATCAAGCCGCTGCTTCCTGAAGATCTGCTGGGGATATTGCTTGACGAGACGCCGTTGCAACCACCAACGCCGTCACCTCTTGCCCCTGTGTCAGTCAGTCGTTCGCTGCTGGAACGGCTGCAACCCTCCGACGAAACCAGCGGACGCGGCGGCCTGGATAGCATCCTCCAACGACTTCAGGCCAGCACAAGGGCGGACAAGATCGTGCTCTTCGAGATGGATGTGGAAGGGCGGCGTATCACGGCCTTGGCGCAAAAAGGCGGCAGCTTCCTGCGCGCGCATGCCATACCGGGACTGATCTATAGCCCGGTGCGCGATGTCGCCGAAGATGGGAAGATCGTGCTTGCCCGCAACGCGCAGCAGACCGCCGAAAGACGATTTGCCCATCTGCGACCGTTGCTGGATTTCGAGGCCTGCCTGGGGGTGCCGGCGCCGGCCCGGCTGCACAACAGCTACGCTCTCTTTCTCTTCTTTGCTGACGCGTCGTGTTTAACTGACAGCGTGTCGGTGCAGGCCGAAGGCGCTGCGGCAGCCATCGGCGCCTGGCTGGAACGCCAGCAGATGCAAAAGCAAGTGGCTGATTTCAATCGTATCGCAGTTCTCGGCCAACTGGGACGAGCCTTGGTGCATGAGATCAGCGGCCGGTTGAATCCCGTAAACCTGACGTTGCAGCGCCTGCAAGCAGGCTGTGACCGGGTTGAACAGTGTGCCACCACCTCTCCGGAATCGGTGATTGAGGAGGCTCGCCGCGCCAGGGAAGAGATGCAGACCCTGCGCAAACAGGTTGAGACGCTGGCCAAGACAACCCGATCCTTCAGTCGAATGACGCGGCAAGGGCAGCAGGAGATCGTGGTGCTGGACGAGATCATCGAGGAGGCCCTGGACATTCTGCGTGACACGGCCGCTGCAGCGCACGTCACCATCGTGCTTCAGCCCGCGCCCCGCGTCTTCTTTACCCGCATCCAGGTGACACACTTGCAGCAGGTGATGGTGAATGTCTTGCAGAACGCGATCCAGCAGATCCATCTGGCTCGCCCCAAAACCGGCGGACGGATCGAGATTCGACTGGAGCAAACCCACCATGACGACAAACCTGTGGTGCGGATGTGTGTCGAGGACGATGGTTCCGGCATCCATCGCCGTCTGTGGCAACGTATCTTCGAGATGGACTACACCACACGGTCCGACGGAAGCGGCCTGGGCCTCTACCTGTCGCGTAATTTGATCGAAGCTGAGGGTGGGCGGTTATTTGTGGCCGCCAGCCACATGTTTTGGGGCAGCACGTTCGTGATCGAAGTGCCTTCACGCCTATAGCCCAGAGAGGTAACCACCATGCACATCTTGGTATTGGATGACGACGAACTCTATGCTCACATGTTGGGCGAGCAACTGGGGCGGCTGGCGTCGGACTGGACAGCAACGGCCGTGGCTGCTGCCGATGCGGCGCGGGCAGCCGTTCAGGAAGCGGCCGAGCCGTTCGATGTCTTCTTGTTGGATGTACGTTTGGAAGGCTCAGATGTGGATGGCGTACAGTTGATGGAGGAGTTGAAGCAGTTCAGTCCCGCCAGCGATGCTATTGTTTTCACCGGTTACGACGTCGAAGAGGGGCTGCGGGCGTTCGATGCCGGCGCCTACCGCTACCTGACCAAGCCCTTCGACACGCGTGAGCTGGTGCGCATTCTCAAGGTGTTGCAAAGAGAACGGAACGTGCGCCGCGAGCGCAACTGGCTGGCCATCCTGGCCGAGGTGGCGGCCCAGATGCAGGGCGCCGACGATGTCAGTGAGCTGGCTGACATCATCGTGCGTGGCGGGCTGCGCTTTGGCTTTCGCCGGGCCCGACTGCGGCTGTTCGAGCAAATAGACGAAGAATCAACTAGTGACCCAGAAATGGTGGGCGTCAGTCAGGCGGGAGAGCCGCGCATAGAGGGCTTTGAAGGGTTACGAGCGCCGCTGTCCAGGCTGGTTTACTCCCAGCGAGCCATCGAAGTCGGACAACCGGTCTGCTTCGACGGTCGGGAGTTTGGGCCGGGCATCCATGATGAGTTCTACGCCGCTCACAATATGACCGTTCCCAAAGGTCACTGGTTCAAGATCCCCTTGCTCAGCGGTGGCCGCCGCGTCGGCGCGCTGACTGTAGACAACGGCGACGAAGCGCGTGTTTTTGGGGCGGCCGTAATTGCACAGCTCACCCAGGTGTTGGGGCTGTTCGGCGCCCAGGCAGCAGCCGCTCTGGAGCGTGCCAGACTCCACCAGCAGGCGCAACAGACAGCCCAGGAAGCAAGTATCCTGAGCGCGATCAGTCGCCAGGTGACTGCGGCAGCGGCGCATGGTGAATTGGATGAGCTGCTGGATGAGCTGCGTCGCCAGGTGGATGGGTTGATGGATGCCACCAACTTCATAGTCGTGTTGAAAGACCTGGAGACTGACGACCTGGACTTCCGGCGCCAATACGAACAAGGCGAGCTATCTCAACGTCACTGGCGCGCCCTTGAAAAGGGCCTGTGCGGATTTGTCATCGTAAATAACCGCGCGCAACTGATCCATGATACGGAACGCTTCTGTGCTGAGCATGACATGCGCCACTACGGTCCACCAGCGCAGTGTTGGTTGGGTGTTCCTTTGCGGATGGAGGGACAGGCCATCGGCGCCCTGGTCGTGCAGAGCTACGAGGATCAAGAGGCCTACACGGCCCAACATCAGCAGTTTCTGCAGAAGGTGGCTGATCAAGTGGCCGGCGCCATCCAGATGGCCTATCAACTGGAACGTGAGGATAGACAGAATCGACAGGATGAGGCCCTGGATCAACTACGCAGCGCGCTGCCTCAGTTGATCCGAGAGTCAGAGGACAGCTTCTGGCATGCTGTGCTGACCACCGTCACCCATCGGGAGGGTGACAGCTTCAACCGAGCTGCTTTATTCTGGTACAGCCAGCATGGTGAAAGAATGCAGGGACGCATGGGAATCGGCTACTTCACGCGAGAAGATGCCCGTCGGGCCTGGGAAGAGGATCTGAGCCGCGATCAGACGCTGGAACAGTATTTCAAGGCGCCTCATCTGGTACGCAGGCGCGTCACCCCGTTGCAGCAGGAGATCATCGATTGGCGGCCAGTAACCAACAAGCCGGACGGCCCATGCTACCGCACCTGGCGTGAAGCTGCGCGCCAGGTGATATGGTCATCTCAGTTGCGGGACTCCCTGCCCGCCGAGCTGCTGCAACCGCCCGACTTGTTGGACGATACCACCGAATACTCGTGCGCCCTCGTGCCGGTCAAGGCCGGCGACAAAGTATTAGGTCTTTTGGTCGTGGACAACGCCTTCGATGGCGAGCCGCTGCGGTCCGGGGACCTGGACAAGCTGGAAAGCGTCCTGGCGGAGGCGATGCGGATCTGGTTGAGCCATCAGGAGGTGAGCCGTACCCAACAACTAGGGGCATCCTACGAGCAGATTCTGGCCCTGGACCACCGACTCACCGCCAAAGCGGCTGATCGGCCTCTCCAGGACAGCCTGCAGGCGCTGTGCCGAGAGGCGCAGACCCTGACCGGCGCGGATTGTGTGGTGATCTATCCCTACCACTCCAGCCGGGGTGGATACGATCTCAGCCTGGTGTCTCACGTCGGATTGAATGATCCCAATGCGTTCCAGGCGCGCACCAAAGACAAGCCGCGACAACATGGGGTGACTTTTACTGTTCTACAGTCGGGCGTCCTGGCAGTCCCCGACGTCTCTGTTTCAAACCTGGAGTTCGCCGGCAGAAAACTGGCCGAGCATACTTTTCTGGGGCGGGAACAGATTCGCGCGTTGATCGGCGCCCCTATGCGTCAGGCGACTACAGGCGAATCGCTGGGCGTAATTTATCTTGACTATCGCACACCACAGTCTTTCGCCGAGCTGGACATTGGCCGAACCGAGCATTTGGCTGCCATCGGAGCGAAGGTTATCAGTTATTGTCGGACAATTGAACGACAAGAACAGGGTCTGGCAAAGGCTGAACGAAGTGAACAGCAACGTCGCCGCGACATGCAGCTCTTGAGCAACATCCAGCGGCAGGCGTTGGCGGGCGACAGCGATGAGCGGAAGGTTATCCGCGCCATCCTGAAGAACGCGGCTGAGCTATTCGAACAGCCGGTCGCGGTGACTTTGGCGCTGCTCTCATGGGAAAAAAAGGATGAATATGATCGGCCAGTACGCCACGACTGGCGCTTGAACAAGCTGGAGCAATTGCGACGTCGGCGCGTCGATATGGCACACGGACCGATCGGCAACGCGCTGGAACAGAACGAAGCCTGTCTGGCCCGAAACGCACTGGCTATTCCTGTTCGTCAGGGTGAAATGCCGATTGCAGCGTTGATGATCAGGAAGGCTAATCGGCAGGCCACTTTTGACGCCGTGGAACAGGAGGTGGCCGAGCGCCTGGCGACAGTTGCCGCGGCGGCGTTGGACAACGTGCGCACGCGCGCCTATTTGCAGGTCGTCGCGGAGACGGTTGGCGCAGTTGCGGACAAGAGGGGCTTGAAAGATACTTTGCAAGTCGTCATCGACAAGGCGCGTGCGGTTGCGCCGGACATCGATTGTGTGACGCTGTGGTACGAGGACCAGGAAAGGAAGACGCTGGTAGCTGGCCCCAGTTCTGGCGTATTGAATGAAAGGCACCAGAGTCCGAATATGCAAACAGACGGCTTGGTCCGCACGGTCATGAATCGTCCCCGGCCTATCTTCGCCTCAGCGGTGGAAAAAGAAGCGGTGTTGCATGGAGACTTCGTCAAGGATGAGGGCATCACTTCGGCAGTGGCATTTCCCCTGCACTTTGGCGAAAAGCCGGCGGCCTTTGGCGCTCTCTTTTTCAACTATCGGAAAGCTCATGAGTTCACCCCTTTGGAGCGCACCTTGTTTCCGATTTTCGCCAACGCCGCAGCCACGGCGATCCACAGCGCGCAGACCATCGAACAGGCGGAACGACGAGGCAAGCGCCTGGAAACAGCGTTGGCGCTGGCGAAACAAGCGGGTGCTTCGCTTGATCGAGATGAGGTACTACGTGGTATTCTGGCCGAATTGCGCGAGTACTTCCGCCGTCGCGACGAAGAAAACATATTGCCCTACATCATGCTCTACGATGAACAGACCAAGGCATTGGTACAGCCCCAGGTGGTGCGCGAGTTCTACCAACCAGACCGACCAGAGTATCAACATCGGGTGCAGTTGCCGTTGGAAGGTAAAGGCATTACGACGCGCACGGCACGCCGCGCACGGGATACAAAGGGAATCGTCGTGGACAATATTCAGAACGTTCACGCTGACCCTGACTATGTAGAAGTGAATTCAAACACGCAGTCGGAACTGTGTGCCGGTTTGGTGGCTGGAGAGCGGTTGCTGGGCGCGCTGGTGATCAAGAGTGATCGTCCAGCAGCGTTCAATTGGGAGGATGAAAGGCTTATAAGGATGGCGGCGGAACAGGTAACTCTGGCATTGGACCGGCTGGAGCGTGTGATTAAAGCGCGACGAGACGCCTCGATCGCTGGCGCCATGGCTTGGGCCGCTGACATCGCACACGACATCAACAACGACGTTGGCTATATCCGCAACCGCGCCTATTGGCTGCGGGAAAGCAAGCTGCCAATCTCCGACGATGGACAGGTCTGGGCCAGGGAAATCGACGCGCGGGCGAAACAGCTGGCCGACTCCGTACACGACGCGCGCTTTCACCGGCAGAACCCTGAAGCCTTCTCGCTGACTGAGTTGCTGCACGAAAGGGCAACGGCGTGGGCGGCTACACGCGCCACGAACATAGAGGTGCATATCGAGGCAACCGATGCGTTTACCGTGTACGGCGACCGCGAGCAACTGTGGCGCGTCGTGCGTCACCTGCTGCGCAACGCGCGCGACGCCATGGCGCTGCCTCACAGTGGACAGCAACAAATCATCCTGCGGTTGGAGACTCTCCCCCCAGACCAGGTCGAACTGCAAATCGAGGACAGCGGTCCCGGCATCTCCGACGAAGCGCGAGGACGCATCCTGAACGAACCCTATTCGTCCAAAGGCGGTGAAGGCAGCGGCTACGGGTTGTTGATCGCCCAGTGGCTGGTGGAGGCCATGGGCGGCAGCATCTATCTCTATCCCTCTGCGCCCGACCGTGGTGCTTGCTTCGGCATCCGATTGCCGTCTACACTCCAGGAGGAACGTCATGACCCAAGCAAATAAGTCAACTCCAACGCTCTTGCGTGTGCTCGTGGTGGAAAACGACCCGCAATGGCGAGGCGATCATGTGATGAATCTTAAGAGATGGGGATATGCCGCCTGGGCTGCCGAGCCAACCGAGGATACCCCTGATCAGTTTGAGGCCTTGCGGAAGGACGCAATTGATAAGGCCAAGCACTATCGTTGCCATGTGGCGTTGGTGGACATGCGGCTGAAAAACGATGACGATCCGAGCGATACCAGCGGCCTGAATCTGGTGCGCGACCTCGCGCCCACAGTATCTATCATCGTCAGCGGTCACGGTGATAGGAAGACAGCACGTGACGCGTTGAAGTCACCTCCCGATGTCCCAGAGCGAGCCTATGATTTTGTTGGCAAGGAAGATGGCCCTGAAGTGCTTAAGAAGGCAATTGAAGAGGTAGAACGTGAGACCTGGCATTGGCGGGAAGTCGAGTTTGTTTCCTCACCTGCATTTGCCTGCGATGCATTAGCGCGATGCCTTACTGCTCTCGGCGATGGACAGATTCAGGCCGACGAAGTCGAAGATATGCTCAGACGGCTCTTTCCCGCCGCCAAGCGACTGAAGATTGAAGCAGTTAATGAGGCTCAGCGAAAAGGTCTCTCTGTGCCGCGCGGGCACTCCATTGTGGTCAAAGTCACGCAAGATGAACATTTTTCCAGCTATGTGGTCAAATTGACCACGACTACGCACGAAGCCCGGGAATGGACGACTGCTTCGGATGAACTGAAGCGGTTTAATAAAGTTCGTCCCTTTTTTACGGGCCTGCGCTTTGCAGCGGTTGTCGGATCACCCGTCAGACTATGGAATTTGATGGGTATAGTATATGAGTTTTTAGCTGGCGATGAGGATCGCCCCATCTGTTCTCTGGCTGATTACTATCGTGACAACTCAGCCGAAGACATCAACAATGTTCTGAGCAATATTCGCCGTTTTTGGCGTCGCCTTTACGAGAAGCGCACACAACAGCGAAAATCGGTTTTCCAAGCCTATGATATGGCCTGGAACCGAAAACTGTCACAGCGGCTAATTGAATTCAGAACTTATTCACTCTCCTACCCGGATGCTCTGGTCAAGCTTAATCTCCCTGACCCATTCACCTGGCTGGCTGACATGATTGTTCTGCAAGACAATGGCAACTATCAGGATGGTGGCTTGCCTGATACCACCTTTGCTGATTGTCATGGCGACCTACACAGTGAGAATATCTTTACCGACACACACCAGGATGTCTGGCTGATTGATTACGAACGCACCGGAGAGGGGCCGCTGCTGCAGGATTTCGCCGAATTAGAAAATGACATTCTCACCAGCTTGGTTGACCTTCAAGCTACTGAAGCCGAGCAATTTGCTCAACTGGTATGTGCATTGATTGAGTCTAACAGCCTGGTGCCAGAGCAGCAATTAGCTCTTTTCCCGGCTGATAGCGAAGCTGGCAAGGCGTTCACAGTTATCCATGCATGGCGGGAGCTGGCATGCTCAGTGCTTGGTGCTAGTGGAGGAGATAGACGGCAGTATTATTACGGCCTGCTCTTCAACGCTCTCTTCCGCTTGACCCTTCTATTGCGTGAACAAGGGGATAAAGCCTTCGTTATATCAGGAAAGCTATCCCAAGCGACCCGTTGCCTTATTCTTGCTGGTATGCTGTGTCATCGGTTGGATAAACGTAACATAGGTCAGATGTGGCCTCCTAAGGAATGGGAGACTACTCTGAATTGCCTGCCCCAACAAGAGCCTCCGGAGATTGCTCCTTCTCAGCCAAAGCCGATCAAGGATGTATCTGCGCATCCCGTGAAAATTCTTTTCTTATCGGCCAATCCTTCTGATACAGCATCCCTCCAACTCGACGAGGAGATACGAGCCATTGACAATGCGTTACAACAAGGAAGCCTGAGAGACTATTTCCAGGTAGCAATTCATACCGCTGTGCGCACCGATGATCTTCAAGGATTACTGGAACGTTATCAGCCTGATATTGTCCATTTCAGTGGGCACGGCGGCAGCAATGGGCAAATTTATCTTCAAGGCAAAGACGGCAAGGGTCACCCTGTTGCCCCTCACGCGTTGGGCAATCTATTCAAGCTGCTGAAGAAAAACATCCGTTGTGTCGTCCTCAATGCCTGTTATAGCGATATTCAAGCCCAGGCTATTGTCCAACACATTAATGCGGTGATAGGAATGTCACACACGATCAGCGACGAAGCTGCCATCAAATTCGCGGCCGGTTTTTACGAAAGTCTGGCATGGGGACATAATGTGCAGGAAGCGTTTGATTTGGGCTGTGCAAGGATAGACTTGGCGAATCTGGACGAACAAGACAAGCCAAACCTGCTTGCTCGCCCAGGCTGTCATCCAAACGCCATCATCTTTGCTCGAACTCCTGTGACGGAGTCGACACCTCCGCAAGAAGATAGTCCAAGCCGGAACGCTTCTAGACACGATCCGCTACATCCAAAAGAGAGAACGCCAGTTTCTGTTTTCTACTCCTACTCTCACCGAGACGAAAAGCTTCGCGACCGTCTTGCGGCGCACTTATCGCTCTTGAAACGAGAAGGCGCCATCTCAGAATGGCATGACCGCAAGATTACCGCTGGCAGGGAATGGGAAGGTCAAATTGATGCACATCTCAACTCCGCCCAGATTACCTATTTTCCGCTACCCTGCAATAGGGGTTTTGCGGTTGACATGATCGGCATACAATTCGTTGCGGAGGTGAATGTATGCCGATGCAAACGAACGCTGTTGAATACAAGACTTACACCATAGGCGCAGGATACTTGGTCAAGCACATTCTTGATCAGTTGGACGTGGTATCTGCCATCGATCAAAATCTGCGCTACCAGCCTGAGATCGGGACGACCTACGGGACGCTAGCCCAGGTGATCATCATCAACCGCATGACCTTTGACCCGCAGCCCTTGTATCATGTGGCAGAATGGGCTGATGAACGCGGTATCAGTCGTCTGCTGGGCATTCAGTCAGCATGGCTCGACGATGATCGGTTGGGAGCGATGCTGGACGGATTGGCGGATCACCAGGCTGAGATTTGGCGTGCGATAGTTGGAAAAGGCCTCGAGAAGTATCAGGTTGAGTTGGAGTGGTTGCATTCGGATACGACCAGCGTCTATTTTGAAGGCGCCTATGAAGATGAGAAAGGACAGCCTAAGCAGGAGGCGAACGGCCCTTTGTTGATCGAGGGCTACAACAAGGATGGTCAGCGTCAGAAAGGCCAGTTTGTGCTCAGTTTAGCAGCGTGTCAACGCATACCGATTTGGTATACGGCTTGGAACGGCAATCAAAGCGATGACGGCGTGTACTTGGCAGACATGAATACACTTCGTCAGGCAGGATGGGTGCCTGACAATGTCGTGATGATCGGCGATCGCAAGCTGTGTAATCGAGAGACGATGGTCAGTTTCTGCCGGACCAATCAGTTCTTCCTGGCTGCTCATCCATGGACTGATACGGCCAAGGCTGTCTGGCGCCGAACCAGGCAACGCTTGCAGCGAGGTGAATTGAGTTGGACGCCCGTGGACTACGTCACGCGCAACGAGGCTCGCAAACCGATCGAGAAACGCACGCAGTACAAGGTGTGTGAAGTTGGCCATGAACTGCCAGACGGGGAGGTCAACCAGGTCTATTCGTTGCGCTGGATATTCAGTTGGTCGAGCAGCAAGGCTGAGTTGGATACTCGTCAACGCAACAAAGCGATCGAAGCCGGAGAAGCAGCGCTGCAACGGATCGCCAAGTTGTTGGGCAAATACGACTACACCAGTCGTAAGACGATTGAGCACCGGATCGAAAAAGCTCTGAGCAAGGCCAAAGCCAAGCGTTACTTTCAGTATGCTTTGTGCGGAACAGATGACAACCAGACCTGGGTCTTGACTTGGCAGCAGTGTCAGGATGTCATCGACGATGAACAACTCTCCGATGGCGTCGCTTTGCTCTGTACCAACGTGGCTCCAGAACGGCTTTCTGCTGGCGAAGTCATGATCAAGTACAAAGAACAAGTCAGTGTCGAGCAGACTATCGACTTCATCAAGAGTCCAGTCTACATCCGCCCGATGTGGTTGCACTCGCCCAGACGCCTGGCCGGACTGATCCTGCTGATCATGATCGCCGTGCTGGTGGCAAGTCTGCTGGAATATCACGTGCGTCGTCATGTCGCTCGAACAGGACAACGCCTGCGTGGATTGATGCCTGAAAACCGTGATAACAACTATCCTACAGCTAGAAAGATGCTTCAAGCTTTCCAAGACTACACCATTGTCGTTGTCCGTAGCGCTGATGGCCAGGAAACAGTCCACTGGCCAAAGCTACGTTCCATTCAGCAACAAATCTGCACCATTCTGGGACTGTCCCCAGTCCCAGCAACCCTGAACTCAGGGTAGCGGAAAACAGGAGATTATATTACTATTGATTAGCGCTGATTTCTTGGCTTCGGACTACTGTTATGATGTGGAGATGACGCGAGCTCTAGAGCGGCATGATGCGCGGGAAGCGCAAGTAATCCCTATCATCTTAAAGCCGGTAGACGGGGAACAATCCCGTTTCGGAAAACTACAGGCCTTTCCAAAGGATGGCAGACCCGTGACGGAATGGAGCAATCGAGAAGCAGCTTTCAAGAATATAGCACAGGCTATTCGCAAAGCAGTAAGTGAGATTTCCTGATGTCTGATCCCGCTCACCATCACCCCCTTTCTTACCGCGTCGAGATCGCCGCCCCCCTCTTCGACCTGCTGCGCGCCGGCGAGTCGGCCGCGGTCGTCGGCCCGGCCAGCATGGGCAAGTCACGTCTCTTGCACTTCTTGCTGCGGCCCGATGTGCAGCAGCACTACCTGGGGGAGGCGGCTGCTCACACCTGGCTGGTGCTGGTCGACTGCAACCGGTTGGATCAGGTCTCCGAGTGGGGCCTCTACGAGTTGATGCTGACCTCGCTGACCGAGGACACCAGCGGTCGCGTCGACGCGACCCAGCGGGAATGGCTCAACGGCCTGCGTCGCGAGGCCATCACGGCCGGCAGCGCGCTGTTGGCCCGGCGCCACGTGGAGTTGGCCACCCGCATCCTCTGCCGCGAGCATGGCCTGCGCCTCTGTTTCATCTTCGACGAGTTCGACGAGATCTATCGCACCCTGCCCGCGCCGGCCCTGGCCAACCTGCGCGCGCTGCGCGACGCGGACCGCTACCGCGTCTGCTATGTGCTGATGGTGCGGGATCATCCCGGCCGCCTGCGTCCGCGCGACGAGGTCGAGGGCTTCTACGAGCTGATCTCGCGCTCGGTGATTGGGCTGAAGCCGTACACAGAGGAGGACGCCCGGCGGGTGATCGCCCAGATCGTCGCGCGACGGCGCCGCACTGTCACACCCAGCCAGGAGGCAGCCATGCTGGCGCTCAGCGGCGGGCATCCGGGGCTGCTGGTGGCCCTGTGTGACCTGCTCTCCAACGGCCATGCCGCGCCGGCTGACGCCGATCTGGTGGAATGGGCGTTAGCCCAGCCGCAGGTGGCGGAAGAGTGCCGCAAGCTGTGGAATGGCTTGGCCGAGGATGAACAGTTCGCCCTCAGCCGGCTGGTCCATGACATCGGCGCCTCCTACACGGTGCGGGAACTGCTGGCGCTGAAAGGGGTCATCCGACCCACCGGCGAGGGTTCACCTGAGCTCTTCTCCCCCCTGTTTCACCGCTACGTCCTGAGCGAGGGCAATCTGAGCGACCGGGAGCTCTGGCTGGACGAAGGGGCCACCGTGGTCTGGGTGGAGGGCAAGCGCATCGACAATCTCTCGCGGCTGGAGTTCGAGCTGTTGCGGCATCTCAGCCGGCGTCTGGCTCAGGTCTGCACGCGCGAGGAGATCATGGTCGCGCTCTACCCGGCCGAGACGCTGGACCCGGACCGAGCTGGCGCAGACAACCGCGTCGACACGCTGGTGCGACGCCTGCGCAAGGCCATCGAGCCAACGCCGGCCCATCCTCGCTATCTGTTGACCGTGCGGGGGCATGGCTATAAGCTGGTGGACACCCCCGAAGCCGGCGCGGCCGAATGATGCCGCACCTTGATTGCTGGCCAAACGTAACTGCTCAACCGGCGGATGGGAATACGTGATTTCGACACTTACACCTGCGCTGCGCTTCGGCGCAAACGCTTGCGTTTATGCAGGTGTACGGCAGCCTACTCAATCCGCCGGTTCGTACCCGCGGGTGGGCCAAACAACCGTAAATGGAGACAGCGGGCCTCGGTCAGAGGCCAGCCCGAGCGGCTATTTTCAGGTTAGAGCGACGATTCCAGCCATGACCAACTCAGCCGACAGGGAACTGACCGACGCCGCCCTGCAATTCATCAAAGCAGTCCTGCGGGAAGCCGGCCGCCTGGCGCTGGCGGTGCGTGAGGCTGTCGGCGAGGTGCAGCTCAAGGCCGACGCCACGCCGGTCACCAGGGTCGACCGTGAGATCGAGACGCTGCTGGTGGCGCACATCGGTCGTGTGTTCCCGCGCCACCGCATTCTGGCCGAGGAGGGCAGCAGCGGCGGCGGCGATTCCTCGTTCCTTTGGGTCATCGATCCACTGGACGGCACGCGCGCCTACCTCAGTGGCCTGCCCATCTGGGGCATCTCGGTCGGTCTGTTGCGCAACGGTGCGCCGCTGGCCGGCGCTTTTTATCTGCCCGCAGTGAACGAGCTGTACTGGGGCGATGGCCAGATAGCCTTTCTCAACGACAAGCCCCTGTCACCCCCAACCGCCGGCCTGGACTCGCGCTTCACTTTTCTGGCTGTGCCCTCCAACTGGCATCTGGAGTACGAGATCAGCTTTGAGCGGCTGCGTAGCCTGGGCAGCACCGCCGCCCATCTGGTCTATGTGGCGCGCGGTGCTGCCATCGGCGCGTTGACCCGCCGCGTCAGAATCTGGGACCTGGCGGGGGTCCTGCCGGTCCTGCAGCCCTTGGGCATTGAGCTACGCTACCTCTCCGGCGCGCCCTTTGCCGTCGAGGCCCTGCTGGCAGGAGAGCAGATCCCTGAACCGATCCTGGCCGCGCCGGCCCATCTGCTCGACCCGCTGCGGGCGATGATCCACCCCAAGCCAGCCCGCGCCGACTTGCCAGCACCCCAGTAGGCAAAAGCCTCGGCACGTCGGGGAGTCCTGAACTCGCTTAGAAGTCGTCGGGATAGCCGATAGCGGCGGCGCGCTGGCGCGTTGGTCAAGCGTCTGGTACAATAGAGCCGCCGCAAACCGCCCATCGCAAGGATCCCCCCCCATGTGCGACACCCTCACCGTCACCTCCACCGCCTCCGCCGACGCCATCGCCCTCTTCGCTAAGAACTCCGACCGCGAGCCCAACCAGACGCATGAGATCGTCTTGCGGCCGGCGGCCGATCACGCGCCGGGCGACCGCGTGCGCTGCACCACCGTGGAGATCGACCAGGCGGCGCACACCTTTGCCGTGCTGCTGGCCAGGCCCTTCTGGATCTGGGGCGCGGAGATGGGGGGCAACCAGCATGGCGTGACCATCGGCAACGAGGCGGTCTTCACCAAGGAGCCTTACGACAAACCGCGAGGATGCCTTTATCTGGCGGCTCTACCTGGGCCTGCGCCGCTTTGACCGCACGCTGCACCGGCTGACCGGGCGGCAGGTTGTCACGCGCAGCAGCCAGCGATTTTGGCGAATCGCGCCCCAGCCGTACACTGTCCCCCATGGACGCCCCCCCACCCGCCTACGTCTACATGGTGCGCTGCGCCGACGGCACCCTCTACACCGGCTGGACCACCGACGTGGCGCGGCGTGTGGCCGAGCACAACGCCGGCCGCGGCGCAGCCTACACCCGCCAGCGCGGCCCCGTGGAGTTGGTCTACAGCGAAAGTCACCCCGACCGCTCCAGCGCCATGCGCCGCGAGGAACAGATCAAACGGCGGGGACGGGCCTACAAGGAGAGGCTGCTGCGTAGCGCGGCAAAAAACGCTTGACAAGCTTCTGCCGCCGTGTTACACTGTGCTTGCAACCAGAAAATCGCACGATTTTTGACACCCAGCGATAAGGTCGCCGATTGTGGCGGCCTGCCGCTCCACCTGGTGGAGGGCTAGCTGGGTGGGTTTTGTTTGTGTGGTTGATCTATGCACCCGCTGCCCTTCGGTTTCGATCAGCGTAATCGTGGAAACCGATCTCGTCAAACAACTCGGCAGCCTGAAGAAAATAGGGGCGAGCCTCTTCCTTTCGACCCACTCGTAGCAACGTCCAGGCATAGTTCCCAATTTGCGCAGGCACGCTGTAGCGTGATCCGATTGCTTTGTAGATATTCACGGCTTGCGCCAATAGCTGATCCGCTTCGACTTTTCGTCCTTCTACAAGCGCAAGTTGTCCCATAGAGGATAAGGTGTTGGCCGCGCCCAGCCGGGCGCCGATGGCCTGGAAGTCGGCCAGCGCGGCCCGGTACGCCTCGCCC
>JACSRL010000618.1 GCA_014879765.1 Anaerolinea sp.
AGGATCAGCAGCGGGGTCAGCTCAGCCAGGTCAGTCTGCGCGGGCAGGGCGAAATCAACCGAGTCCAGCACGCTCTCGCCCACGCGCCAGGCGGTGGTGGGATAGGCCCAGTGTACCGGCGTGCCGTCGATGGCCGCCACCACCGCGCCGTCCGGCCCCAACAGCCGCGCGGAGACCTTTAGCTCCTCGGTCACAGGCTGATCCACCCGCCACGCGGCGTTCAGGCGCAGCCCGATGGCGCCCACGGCCGGCGTCTGCACCAGCTCGAAGCCGGTGAGGCGCAGCGCGTCCCCCATGGCCACGTCCAGACTCTGGGCCAGCGGGGGCGCCGACGCGGCGCCGGCCGGCCAGACCCGCACCAGCGGCCCGGCCGCGCTCAATGAAAAGCGTTCAGCCAGGCCGGGCAGCTCGCGCGTCACGAAGACCGGCCCGCCCGCAGCCAGCGCCGCCTCGATGGCCGCCAGCCGCTCTGCTTCCTGATCGGCGTCGATCAGCCGCACGTCCGGCCGCAGCCCGCGATCCATCTGCAAATAGCGCAGCAGGGTGATCTCTCCTTGCAGGCCGATGATGGTCGCCTGCGCCGGCAGCGCCTGATCCAGCATGGCCAGGCCGCAGTTCAGCGCATTCCAGGCGTCATTGCGCTTGGGAGTGAAGGCGGGCGTCTGCCCCACGGCCAGCACCTCGGCGCAGCTCTGCGGCCGCTGGACGCTGGCCAGGGTGCGCCGGGTGGTCAACAGCGGCTGAAGCAGCACCACGGCCGCCAGCAGGGCGGTGAGCGCGATCTGCCAGGCGCGGCCAGAGGGCAGATCGAGGTCCTCCAGCCAGGCGGCCAGCCGTTGCAACAGCCAGCTCAGCCCGACCGCGGCTGACAGCAGCCAGACCATGATGGCCGGCAGGTAGAACACATCCACATCCGCGGTCTTGTAGCCGAGGGCGAAGAGCAGGTTGGCCGCCAGGACCAGCGCCAGCAGCGTCCAGCGTTGGGGCTGCTGCGGCCAGCGCAGCCAGCCCAGCCCGCCCAACAGCAGCGCGGCCAGTCCCATCTGGCTGAGCAGCAGGCGCAGGGGGTAGCTGGCGGGGCGCTGTACGTCCAACGGGTTGGCGCTGAGAAAGGCGTTGTAGTCGCTGGCCAGCACGTGCCGCCAGAAGCTCTGCCAACTGTCGATCACCGCGCCGTCCAGCGAGGCGACGCTCTGCCCGCGCAGCGGCAGGTAGAGGTAGAGCGCCAGCGGCAGCAGAAAGGCCAGCGCCAGCATGGCCAGATCGCGCGGCCGGCGCAGCACGCCAGGATCGGTCCACAGCAGATAAACCGCCACGCCCGGCGCCAACAGCAGCGTGGTGCGATGATGGGCCAGCGCCAGGCCGAAGACCAGCGCCAGCCAGGGGGTGCGCGTGCCCCGGTCGGACAAGGTCAGGTAGAGGATCAGCGCCACGGCCAGCCCGTGCAGGGTGTAGACCTCGGCGATGGTGGCCTGCGACCACCAGGCGCCCCCCAGGGCGAAGAGGACGGCCATCAGCGCGGCCGGCAGCCGCTCGCTGCCCAGGCGGCGGGCCGCCAGAAAGAAGACGCCGACAGTTGCCGCGCCGGCCAGCGCGGAGAGCAGGTTGACCCGGTAGGCCAGGTCGCCCACGGGCAGCCGGCTGACCAGCCAGCCCAGCAGGGTGTAGAGGGGATAGCCGGTGGGGTGGGCGATGCCCAGGCTGGGCAGGACCACCTGAAACTCCAGGCTGTCGTCGAAGACGGTGGTCACCGTGGGCGCGAGGGTGGCCAGGTAGAGGGCCAGGGCCGCGGCGGCCAGGCCCAGCGCCCACCAGCCATCGCGCCGCGTCTCCGGCCGGCTGGCCGGCGCCTTGTCTGTAGCCATCAACGGCCTTGCACCCGCCACTGACGATTGGCGTGGTCCTGCCGGCGCGCCGGCAGGGCAATCTGGCAGGACGCACAGAGGACCCGCGGCGCACACAGTCCGATCAGAATGAGAAGAATCAAGTCAACGACAAACCAATAACGCATAGCGGCACACCATGCACTCCAGATGATGACAGATCGCGGCCCGGCGTGCGCATTATAGCCCGATGCGGCGGCGCTGGCAATCTGGCGCCGCCGCATCGACGTCCCAGACTTCGGACGGCAAAGCCGGCCGGTTGAAGCGATGCCAGGTTCTTGCCGCCAAGGGCCCCGCTGGCAGGACTCGGCCGGTGCGGCGCCGTCCGAAGTCTCGCCGGTTCAACCCGTTTTGAACACCCCCAACTGACTTGTGGTATGATAGCCAGCGGCCGGCTGGTCGCTGGCCGAATCCCCATTCAGGTGGCGAACCGATGACTGAAAAGATCGTGCTTTACGGCAGTCTGACCTGTCCCATGGCGCCGCCGGTGCGCAACATTCTGGACCGGGCGGGCGCGGCCTACGATTACATCGACATCACCGTGGATCGCGCTGCCCGCCAACGCGTGATCGAGATCAACCGCGGCTACGCCAGCGTGCCCACCCTGGTCTTCGCCGATGGCAGCACGCTCACCGAGCCCAAGGAAAGCGAACTGATGGCGCGGCTGGAGAGGATGGGCTATCAGGTTCCCCCGGCGACGTGGGGACAGAAGATCATCGTCGTGCTGCAAGCCCCCAGCATCCTGATATTCGGCGCGGTTTTCCTGCCCGTCGGCCTGGCCAGCGGGCAGCATTCATTCACCATGGCCGGCGGCGTGTTGTTGGCGTTGGCCGCTGTGGGCCGGCTGCCGCTGGCGTTGCGCCGGGGACGGGGCTAGACCCGATCTACTCGCCCTGGACGGCGGGATTGCCTGTTTCTGTCCGACAGACGATGGCGATAGCCCTCCACCGAATAGACCACCAGCGCCAGCCAGACGATGCTGAAGCCCACCAGGCGCACGGCGTCGAAGGGCTCGTGGTAGATGAAGACGCCGATGCTGAACTGCAAGGTGGGGGCGATGTACTGCAAGAGGCCCAGGGTGCTCAGCGGCACCAGCCGCGCGCCGGAGGCGAAGAGGAGCAGCGGCACGGCTGTCACCACGCCGGAGAAGGCCAGCAGCGCGCCGATGGCCGGCTCACCGGCTCCAAAGACCGCCTGGCCGCGGCTGGCCAGCCAGAGCAGATAGGCCAGCGCGGGCAGGAAAAGGATGGCCATCTCCACCGTCAGCCCCTCCAGCGAGCCCAGCCGGGCGGTCTTGCGCAGCAGGCCGTAGATGCCGAAGCTCAGCGCCAGCGTCAGCGAGATCCACAGCATCCCGCCGGAGGTGACCAGCAGAAAGAGCACCCCCACGGTCGCGATGCCCACCGAGAGCATCTGGCCGGAGCGCATGCGCTCGCGCAGCACCAACATGCCCAGCACCACGTTGACCAGCGGGTTGATAAAGTAGCCCAGGCTGGCCTCGACGATGTGGCCGTTGTTGTTGGCCCACAGGTAGACCAGCCAGTTGACGGCCAACAGCACGGCTGTGACCAGAAAGACGCGAAAGACCGCGGGCCGGCGCAGCCCATCGGCCAGCCATTGC
Organism: Anaerolinea sp.; assembly: GCA_014879765.1. Taxonomy (GTDB): domain Bacteria; phylum Chloroflexota; class Anaerolineae; order JAAEKA01; family JAAEKA01; genus JAAEKA01. Next base: position 3,505 of record JACSRL010000618.1, read on the forward strand.
CAGTCGCGCCGCAGGGCCAGCAACAGCGCCACCACCGCCAGCGACCAGATGATGCGGTGGACCAGGATCTCCTGCGGCGACACCGCAGAGAGCGCATGCCAGTAGATGGGTAGCACACCCCAGAACAGATAGGAGCTGGCTGCCAGCAGAGGGCCTCGTTTCATGCCGGCCATTGTAACGTCAACAGGCCCTGGCAGCCAAAATGCACAGGTCAGGCGCCGGGCACTTGCGCTGGCCGCGCTGAATTGAAGCCGCGGCCCTTTGCGTGTATACTACGTCCCAAGGCAATTTCCATGACAACCATCAATCCCCTCACTGTTCCGCACCAATTGGCCGCACGCTGTAACTGCTCAGCCAGTCGTACAGAAACCGGGTTTTTCTCGTGCGGACATGGTTTTCGTCTGCGCAACG
>JACSRL010000620.1 GCA_014879765.1 Anaerolinea sp.
CAACTCTGGCGCGGATTATATCGCGTCCGTCCAATCGACGGCTGAACCCGTAGCGGCCGGCGACTCCGGGCCGTGGCTGGCTGACGCGTCGCCCGACCCGGCCGCGGCCCAAAGCTGCACCAGTTGGATGCAGACCTCGGTCGCGGCGGCCATGTCTTGCAGGCTGACCCACTCCAACGGCCCGTGGATCTCCTGCATGCCGGTGAAGACGTTGGGGGTGGGCACGCCCAGCTCGGTCAGGCGCGAGCCGTCGGTGCCGCCGCGGATGGGCACGGAGAAGGGCTCGACGCCGGCCTGGCGGCAGGCCGCGCGCGCCAGCTCCACCGGCCGCATGTCATCCTCCAGCCAGTAGCGCATGTTGCGGTACTGCGGCGTGATGGTGCAGGTGATCTGGGCGCGCGGCTCGCCGGCCTGCACGGCCGCGCACACCTTCTGCAAGAGCTCGCCCTGTGCGGCCAGCCCCTCGCGCTCGAAGTCGCGCAGGATGATGTCGATGTTCATCTCCGCGGCCGACCCGCCCATGCCGACGATGTGCAGAAAGCCCTGCCGGCCGGCGGTGGTCTCCGGCGTCAGCGTGGCCTGCGGCAGGGTGTCCACGATCTTGGCCGCCAGGTGCGCGGCGTTGACCAGCTTGTCCTTGGCCCAGCCGGGATGGATCGACACCCCCTTGACGTTGACCTTGGCCCCGTCGGCCGAAAAGGTCTCGTAGACGATCTCCCCCCGATGCGCGCCGTCCAGCGTGTAGGCGAAGGTGGCCTGCAGGTCGCCGGGCAGGTTGGCATGGACGCCGCGGCCGATCTCCTCGTCGGGAGTGAAGCCGATGCGCAGGGGGCCGTGGGGCAGCTCGCGGTGCTGCAGCAGATGGCGGGCCGCGGCCATGATGATGGCGACGCCGGCCTTGTCATCCGCGCCCAGCAGCGTCGTGCCGGAGGCGGTCACGATGTCGTCGCCCACCTTTTGCGCCAGGTAGGGCAGCGCCGCGGGGGAGAGCACCTGGCTGGGATCGTCGGGCAGGACGATCTCCTGGCCGTCGTAGCCGCGGTGGACGATGGGCTTGACATTCGTGCCGGAGAACTGCGGCGCGGTGTCGACGTGCGCCAGCAGCGCGATGGTGGGCGCGGTGGTCTCCACCGTGGCCGGGATGGTGGCCAACAGCGCGCCGTAGTCGGTCAGGGTGATCTCCTGCGCGCCGATCTCCTGCAACTCGTCCGCCAGCAGGTTGAGCAGATCGTATTGGATCTGCGTGCTGGGCGACGTGGGCGAAGTCGGGTCGGCCGTGGTGTCGATCTGGACGTAGCGCAGAAAGCGCTCTTCCAGCTCGCTCAGGAAGGCAGTACTCATGGCTGCGTGGTCCTCCTTTCCGCTGGATCACGCCGGGGCCCTTGGAGTTTCCCTGGTCAACCGCGATTCATTGCAATGAAAGCCGCGATGTTGACCTCGAATCGCCGTCGACACAGGGAAACCCGAAGGGTCACGACGTGATCGCTTGCGCCGGCTACATCTGCGCCAGCTCTTCCAGATAGACGATTGTAGTCTCGATGCCGCGCTGGAACATCTCGATGCTGTAGCGCTCGTTGGGCGAGTGCAGGCCGTCGTCGTCCAGACCAAAGCCCATCAGCACTACCGGGATGCCCATCAGGTCGGCGATGTCGGCCACCACCGGGATGCTGCCGCCGCCGCGGGTGAAGAGCGGCTGCGCGCCCCAGCCCGCGACGTAGGCGCGGGCCGCGGCCTGCATGGCCGGGCTGTCGAAGGGGAAGAGCGCCGGCTTGCCGGTGGTCAGCAGCCGCACCTCCACCGTCACCGTAGGCGGGGTCAGCGATTCGATGTAGGCTTTCAACAGCTCGAAGATCTTGTGCGGGTCCTGGTTGCCCACCAGCCGGCAGCTCAGCTTGCAGCCAGCCTTGGCCGGCACGATGGTCTTGGGGCCAGGCCCCGACCAGCCGCTCCACAGACCGTTGACGTCCAGCGTCGGCCGGGCGGAGATGCGCTCGCGGATATTGAAGGCCGCGTCGCCCCAGACGGCCGGCACGCCGGTGGAGGCCATGTACTGCTCTGGGGTGAGGTCGGTCTTGGCGATCATCGCGCGCTCTTCCGGGGTCAGCGGAACCACGTCGTCGTAGAAGCCGGGCACGGCGATGCTGTGGTCAGCGTTGAACATCCGGGCCAGGATCTCGGCCAGCGCCTGGGCCGGGTTGTGGACCGCGCCGCCCCACAGGCCGCTGTGCAGGTCGTCCCGTGGCCCGTGTACCTCGATCTCGATGTAGGTCATGCCACGCAGGCTGTGCAGAATGGCCGGCTCCTCGATGCTGCGCATGGAGGTGTCGCTGATCACCGCCACATCGGCCCGCAGCAGCTCCAGATGCTCGACGATGAAGGGCTTCAGGTTGGGCGAGGACACCTCTTCCTCGCCCTCCAGCAGCAGCTTGAGGTTGACCGGCGCCGCGCCGGCCGTCTTGAGATAGGACTCCAGCGCCTTGACGTGGACAAAAAGCTGCCCCTTGTCGTCGGTAGCGCCGCGGGCGTAGATCTTGCCATCTTTGACCACCGGCTCGAAGGGGTCGCTCTGCCAGCCGTCGGCCAGCTCGGCCGGCACCACGTCGTAGTGGCCATAGACCAGCAGGGTGGGCTTGGACGGCCCCGCACCCAGCCACTCGCCGTAGACCACCGGATGGCCGGCCGTCTCCATGATCTCTACCCGGTCCAGGCCCAGGCCGGCCAGATGCGTCTCCAGCCATTGCGCCATGCGGCGGATGTCGCCGGCGTGGGCCGGATCGCCGCTGAGGCTGGGGATGCGCAGCATCTCCTTCAGTTCGTCGAGAAACCGCTCACCGTTGGCGCGCGAATAGGCGCGCGCGGCATCGCTTGCTTGGGTCATAGCTTAGCCTCCGATCGATATTTTCTTAGCCAGTTCTCTGAACCGGCGCAGTGGATGGATGGTCCTTGGTCAGCTCGTCGGCCGACAGCTCGTCCGGTCTGTAGTTGGGCAGCCGCAGCGATGGAATGATCGACAGCAGTGAGATGGCGGCCAGGAAGAGGAAGGTGGCCTTCAGCGCGCGCAGGCGCGCGGCCGCGTTGAGCAGCACCGCTTCGTCCACTTCGGCCGGCGTGGCCGAGGTCTGGCTGAGCACCGCCTTGAGCTGCTCGTTGCTGACGAAGTCGATCTTGTCGAAGTTGATCTCGCTGCGCAGGATCTCCGGCAGGCTCGACTGGTTGAAGGCGGCAACGATGAACAGGCTGAGCAGCCCCACCGCCACCACGCTGGAGAAGGCCGCGCCCAGCGCCGACGAGACGTTGTTGACCACCCCGCGCAACGCGCCCACGTCGCCGGCCAGCTCCTTGGGCGAGGCCGAGACCAGCACGTTGAAGAGCAACGTCAACATGGTCCCCTCGCCGAGGCCGAGGATCATCAAACCAAGGATCACCGCGGGGGTGCCCCATTCGTTGCCGACGGTGAAGGCCAGCAAAATCGAGCCGGCGGTGATCAAACTGAAGGAGATGACCCCCAGGCGACGCGGGGCAAACCGGCTGTAGAGCCGCACCGAGAGGATGGCGGCCGCGGCCACGGCCAGCGCGTAGGGCACGATGGCCACCGAGGTGAAGAGGGGGGTGCGGTCCTGAACGATCTGGATGTAGAGGGGTAGGAGAAAGGCGACGATGGAACCGACGCTGCCGGCCACCAGGAAGGCGATCACCGCGGCGCGCTCCTCCGGCGAATCGAGCACCTCCAGCGCCAGCAGCGGCGTCTTCTTGTCAGCCACCCGTCGCTCCGACCAGACGAAGAAGACCTGGCCGAAGACGATGCCCAACGCGATCAGGAAGGGCGCCGGCGACAGGCCAAACAGGGAGATGGGCGCCGCTTCCTTGGCCGCCACCATCCCCCAACTGTTCAGGTTGTTGAAGCCGAAGAGGAT
>JACSRL010000261.1 GCA_014879765.1 Anaerolinea sp.
CGCAGCCGCTGCCACAGCGCGTCGAGGCCGTAGCCGGCGAAGAGGATCCAGAGGGCGTCCACGGGCAGACGGTAGCGCACGTTGGCCCAGGAGGCCAGATGCACCAGGGTGTCGCGCATCAATCCTATGATCGTCGCCCGACGGTGAGCAAGGAGATGCCGAACGGCATAGGCACGACCCGTTCGACAGCCTTGATGCCAGGTACCAGGATGTTGAAAAGCCGCAGTTGGCCGGAGGGCGGGGTCTCTTGTTTGCGCAGCCGGCTGTTGACCCCCCAGCCCAACGCGCCCAGGGCGTTGATGTATTTCTGCGCGATCACCTGTAGCCCGGTCTGGCTGAACAGATCGGCCGCCATGCGCTTGTCGTAGCGGCGATAGTGACCAATGGCGCGGTCGATGGCGCCGTAGAGCGCCATATGGGCTGGCACCACCAGAATCAGATGGCCGCCCGGCTGTAAGACGCGCGCCGCGTTGCACAGGGCTGTTTCGTGGTCCTCGATGTGCTCGAAGACGTTGAGCGAGAACACGGTGTCGATGCCAAGTTGGCCGAAATCGACGAAGCCGGGGGCAGTGGCGTCAGCCACTGCAAACAGCATGTTGGCATGGCCGGCAAACTGGCGACTGATGAAGTCGATGCTCTCCACCGAGGTCTCAGTGCCCAGGTAGAGCTCGCGCTCGGTCAGGTGGCGGGCAAAATTGCCCAAACCGCAGCCGATTTCCAGAATACGCTGCCCCAGATAAGGGGCGATCTCCTCGTACAGCCATTGGTCGACCGCGTCGATGAGTAGCCGGTCTTCACGAACTTTCTGCAAGGCAGATTCGCTGAATTCCATGTTGCCTCCCGAAATCAATTGGACGGTTGGAGATGCACCTGACTGCGACGGGCAACTCTGCGCCTGGACAGCCGTTGCCACAGATCGTCGATGCCATAGGCCGCAAACAGGATCAGGAAGGCATCGACGGGCAGGCGGTAGCGCACGTTGGCCCATGAGATCAAGTGTACAATGGTATAGGTGACCATGAAGAGCACTGTCAGGATCAGATAGGCCGCGCGGAAATCAGATCCATCTGGCGAAGCGACGGAGTGCAGCCGTCTGCCTGGCCGCGCATCCCGGATGGCCAGGATCAGGCCGTAGAGCATGAAGGGCAGGAAGAGGCCGAAGCTCAAGAGCCGCGCGGCGTTGCTCAGCAGCGAGGAGTGCGCCGAGGGCCAGAACTGGAAGTAGATGGGGACGCGGCTCAGGCTGAGCCGCAGATAGCGGCCGGGATCGTCGCGCACCAACTGCACCCCGCGCTGCAAGAGCGCCCGATCCAGCAGCGCATCGTTCAGCCCGCGCAGCTCCGGCGGGATCAGCTCCTGGTAGGAGACGCCATGCTCGGGCGAAAGCACGGCCTCGAACTGGGCGCCGTAGATGGGATGGTTGGCCCAGTAGAAGGCGATGCCCACGTTGGTGTTGGGCATGCCGACCACGCCGAAGAGCCGGTAGTTGCGCAGCACGAAGGGCAGCAGCAGCAAGGCCATGACCAGCGCGGCCAGGGCCAGCGGTCCCAGAGCGCGGCGCAGCCAGCCCCGCCGCCAGGCCAGCCAGAGGAACCAGAGCGCCAGCACCAGCAGAAAGGGGCTGATGGCCTGGCGCAGCAGCAGGGTGACGCCCATGGCCAGCCCCAGCTCCAGCCCCAGCCGCCCGCGCCGGCCCCCGCCGCCGGCCGGATTGGCCAGCGCCAGCGTCAGGCGCATGGCCGTGTCCACGATCCAGAGGATGCCCACCATGTAGAGCGCCTCGGACATCAGTGAGGCGGCGTAGAGGATGAAGTAAAAATAGACCGCGTTGATGGCCGCGGCGATCAGCGCGGGGCGCGGCCCGAAGAGCCGCCGGCCGATGCGCCAGGTCAGCCAGGGCATGGCCACGCCCACCAGCACCGCCTGGATCAGCCGCGCGGCCAGGATGCTGTGGCCGAAGAGGGTGTAGACGCCGGCCAGGTAGAGGGTGTAGAGGTAGGACCAGAAGGCGGTGGGCTGGTCGGCCGCCACGCCCGGCCACCAGGCGGTGGCAAAGGAGAAGCCGTGGCCGGCCGCGACCCGCTGCGCCAGGGCGTCGTAGGAGATCTGGTCGTGGGTGCCGCCGCGGATGTCGCCGATGGCGTCGCCCAGGACGAGGGCCATGGCCACGCGCAGCAGCACCGAAAGCACGATAATGGCCAGAAGAATACGATGGTTTTGTTGGGTGTTCATGGGCGGGATGGGTGGCACAGTTGCCAACTTTTCCGAAAAGTTGGCAACTGTCAGCGTTGCGCCGATCACTTGACGCGCAGTGTATGCGACGGTATACTGGAGCAGTAGACACTGGAGGTATCCACTATGACCATCAAGACGGCTAATGCCGAGACACAAAAAGTCACGATCACCTTGCCCAAGCTGATCTTGCAGCGCATGGACGAGCTGGTTCCGGCCCGCCAGCGCAGCCGCTTCATCTCGGAAGCCCTGGCCGAGCGGTTGGCGCTGGAAGAACAACTGTTGGCCCTGGAGGAAAGCGCCGGCGCCTGGCCGGACGAGCGCTATCCTGAGCTGCAAGACGAAGCAGCTATCGATCGCTGGCTGGCCGGACTGCGCCAATCCTGGGCAACTCCTGGAGCTGTAGAGCATGGCGACCTATCTGCTTGACACCGGATTGGTGCTGCGCCATCTGCGCGGGCAACGGCGCACAGTGCAGTTGTTGCGCGGCCTGGGCAAAGAAAGCCGCTTGGCTATTGCCAGTGTCACGCGGCTGGAGGTACACGCTGGCATGCAGCCAGAGGAAGGCTACGCCACTCAGAAACTGCTGGCGCGGCTGGCCACCTTCAATCTGGACCGGGAGATCGCCGACCGGGCGGGAGATATGATCGCCAACAGCAAACGGGCCGGCCAGGTGTTGAGCGTGCCTGACGCCATTATCGCCGCTACAGCCATCGGCCATCAGTTGACGTTAGTCACATTGAATCAAGGGGACTTTCGCCATATCTCGGGCTTGAGTCTGTATCAGCTCGACGAAGAGACGCAGGTGTAGCTGACAGTTGCCAACTTTTCGGAAAGTTGGCAACTGTCAGCTACAGTAGAGCTCCAGCAGCCCCTGATGCTCGCGCACGCGCTGCGCTTCAACCCACTGCCGGCCGGCCTGGCCCATGGCGACCAGCCGGGCTGGATCGGCCAGCGCGGCCTGCAAGGCCTGGGCCAGGCTGGCCGCGTCGCCGGGGGGGACGATCCAGCCGGTGACCCCTTCCTGCACGTATTCGGGCAGCGCGCCGCTGCGGGTGACGATCACCGGCTTGCCGAAGCTGTAGGCCGCGGCCACCAACGCGGACTGGGTGGCGTCCAGGTAGGGGAGCACCAACAGCCCGCAGCGCCGGAAAAGCTCGATGGCCTCCTGGTCGTCGATGCGCCGCGGGCGCAGCGTCACGCCGGCCGGCAGCGGCCCCGGCCAGAGCTCGCTCAGCGCGCCCTGGCCGGCCAGCACCAGGCGCAGACCGCCGGCCTGCGCGGCCCCCTCCAGCAGGGTCGTCACCCCCTTGTAGCGCTCCAGCCGGCCAAAGAAGAGGGCCCACGGCTCCCAGCTTGTCGCCCGCTCGTCCAGGGCCGCGGGCAGGCCGCTGGCCGCGTGGCTGAGAAAGCCGTGCAGCAGGGGCAGGGCCGCGACGCGGTCAGGGGGCAGCCCCTGGGCCAGCAGGCGCCGGCGATAGACCTCCCCATGCACCAGCAGCCGGTCAGCCTGGCCGCTGATCCCCCGATTCCACAGCCGGATCAGCCCTGGAAAGCGCACCCCCGCGTGCGGGTCCAGGTCGTGCAGGGTGTGGATCACCCGGTAGCCGCGGCGGCGCAGCGCGGGGGCCAGGGCCAGGTTCCAGAGGTGGACGGCCGGCAGGTGGACGGTGGGGAGT
>JACSRL010000295.1 GCA_014879765.1 Anaerolinea sp.
CGTAACTGCTCAGGCTTGGCATTAGAAACCGGGTTTTTGTCTTGCAGATCAAGGTCATGGCGCCATGGACGGTCGTTGCGCAGACGAAAACCATGCCCGCACGAGAAAAACCCGGTTTCTGTACGACTGACTGAGCAGTTACGATTCAACATGCTTTCCGGGCAGCAGCCTGCGGTTTCACCATGCAGGCTGCGCTCAGGCTTGTTGCTTCTTGGGTGAACGGGCGAGCAGCTCACTGGCCTGTCTGGCCAGCATGAACATGGCGACCCCCAAGCGGAGATAGTTGCTGAAGTTGGGGGCTGCGCGCTCCTGCGCATCCGAGGTGCGCAGCGTCATCAGGCCCAGGCTGAAGATGGCGCCCAGCAACGCGCCTACCAGCGCGCCCGTGGCGATGCCGGTGACAGAAATATGCTCTAATTTGGACTTGGCAAGCATTCTACTGCTCCTTGGATTCTTCCGGCTGGCTGCCGGCGGCGCGGTGGGCGCCGGTGAATGCGCGCCCAGCCATGGCCTGGAAACGGGTCTGGCGGGTGTCCAGACCGATGAATGGGGCCGCGACTTTCTGGCTGACATCGTCGGTGGTCACCGCCAGGCGGCGCGCCTGGCCCTGGACCTGCGGCATGATCTGCATGGTCTTCTGGCGCACGATCATCATGGCCTTGGCCAGGCCAAAGCTCAGCACCGTAACCAGCGCCAGGACGATCAGCCCCTGGATGACCAGGAAGATGGTGGCGATGTTTGCGATGGTTTCCAACATGCAGCATCTCCTTAGTGACTGTCCAAAATCAAGCTGGTTCAGAACGAGCTGCGCACCGGCCGCGGCAAGGCCAGCTCCGGCGGCAGCACCTGGCGGGTGTCAGGATCGTAGCGATGATCCGGGGGCAGATCGATGGTCTGGAGACCCTCGGCCTGGAAGGGGGAGCCCGGCTGCCAGCCCAGCAGGTTGGCGCCGGTCATCTGGCTGCCATCGACGATCTGCACGCTGGCCAGACCCACCACCTCCAGCAGGTTATCGGCGCGGCGGATGAAGGCGGCCTGGTCGGGCAGGCCGATGCCCAGCATGTAGGGGTTGGCGGCAATGGCCATGCGCAACAGCTCGCTGCGCTGGCTGGCGACGAAATGCGCCGCCACCAACATGCGGTTGCTCAGGCCCAGCCCAGGCGCCATGCAGGGGAAGCCGGTGTCATCCCGATAGACCAGCATGTGGTTGCCCAGAAAGGCGGCCGAACCTCCCACCGCGCCCACCGCTTTGCCGCAGGCGTTGGCCCGCCGGATGGCGGTGGCCAGCGGGGTGCCGCCGATGCGCATGGACCATTGCAGCGGGTGGCCGCCGGAAAGAAAGACCGCCGTGCTCTGCTCGATGGCCTGCAGGATGGCCGGATCGCTGCCGCCGGCGCGGTCGCGCAGCACCAGCAGGCGCACGCGCGCCGCCTCCAGCGCCTGGAACGCGGCCGCGTAGCCATAGTCGGCCTGCGACACGTCGGCGTTGGTGGTGAGCACGACGATACGGGCGCCGTAGCCGCCGGCCAGGTTCCAGAAGGCGTTGCGGGCGTATTCGTTGTAGACGCTATGATCTGCGCCGCCGTCGTAGAAGACGGGGCCGCGCACATAGCCGTTGAGGACAGGTGATGGGGACATAGGCTGTGGCCCATTGTACCGAAGCCTGCGGCTGCTGTCAATCCACAGCCCGGTCAATTCGAGCGAAATCGCGGCCAGATATGACGGCAATCATACCCCCGCGGGGCAAGCTGTGATACCCTCAACAGCAACGACCCTTTCAATTGACAATTGACAATTGACAATTGCCAATTGTCAATTGTCAATTGTCAATTTCTGACTGCAAAGGCGCAGCTATGAACTCAAATCCCACCCCTCCCGACAGCGGCGCCGCGGCGGCGCCTGGCCCGGCCAACTTCAGCGTCGACGCCTTCATGCCGCCGGAGATGGCGATCAAGGCCGAAACCGTGGGCGTCAAGAAGGCGCTGATGGGCTGGCGCAACACCCTGGCGCTGGCGGTGCTGGCCGGCGCATTCATCGCCCTGGGCGCGGTCTTCTCCACCACGGTGACGGTCGGCGCGGCCGGCCAGCTCACCTTCGGCGTGACGCGCCTGCTGGCCGGCCTGGCCTTCTGCCTGGGGCTGATCCTGGTGGTGGTGGCCGGGGCCGAGCTCTTCACCGGCAACAACCTGATCGTCATGGCCTGGGCCGACCACCGGCTCACCCTGGGCAAGGTGCTGCGCAACTGGGGCCTGGTCTACACCGGCAACTTCATCGGCGCCCTGGCCACGGCCGTGGTGATGCTGCTGACCCTGCAATACACCTTCAGCAACGGCGCGGTGGGGCTGACCGCGCTCAACATCGCCGCGGCCAAGTGCAGCCTGGGCTTCGTGCAGGCCATCGCCCTGGGGATGATGTGCAACGCGCTGGTCTGCCTGGCGGTCTGGCTCTGCTACAGCGCCCGCACCACCACCGACAAGATCCTGGCGATCATCTTCCCCATCACCGCGTTCGTGGCGGCCAGCTTCGAGCACAGCGTGGCCAACATGTACTTCATCCCCATCGGCCTGCTGATCAAGGCCACGGCCGCGCCTGAGTTCTGGGCCGCCATCGGCAAGACAGCCGCCGACTACAGCCAGTTGACCTGGGCCAACTTCTTCATCGCCAACCTGCTGCCGGTGACCATCGGCAACATCATCGGCGGCGCGGTGATGGTGGGGCTGGTCTACTGGTTCGTGTACATCCGCAAGGGGCTGACGACGCCGGCGCGCTGAGGCAGCACCGACCACCAAGGGCGAGACCAGCCATCCCAACTAGTAGCTGCTCAGGCTTGGCATTAGAAACCGGGTTTTTGTTTCGCAGCCCGCACGCGAAAAACCCGGTTTCTGTACGACTGGTTAAGCAGTTACCCCAACTATTCCATATGTGGCGCGGAGTCGAGGCTTTAGCCGGGTTGGGCCGCTGCAAATCGAGACGTTGACCCGCCACAAGGCTCGACTCCTGGGTGGCGGCGGTCATATTTGGAATTGCTGCAGCCATCCAGATCGGCTTTGCTGCTGAAGCAAGCCTATGTTACAATACACAACGAACCGACCGAACTGTACAATTCGTCTTTGTCAGGAGTGATCACCATGCAGAGTAGCGTCATCAGCATCGCCAGAGCCCGCGAAGGATTCTCTGACCTGGTCAATCGGGCAGCCTTCGGCGGCGAGCGTTTTGTTGTGGAGCGGCGCGGCAAACCTTTGGCTGCGCTGGTGGGCGCCGAAGAGTACCAACAGGTGATGTCCCTGCTCAGTCAGACCGGTGTTCAGACCATGTTCCGCAGCATACCGGTGCGCATACGCTTTGACGGCGACCGCTACTTCATCGATGATGAGATTGTCGATCTGTACGGCGCCGGCGCCACCCTGGCCGAAGCGCAGAACGACTATTGGATGACCGTTCAGGAAGCCTATGCTGACTTGGCTGCCAATGAGAGCCATCTGGCGCCCCACCTGCAGAAGCAGTTGGAGTTTCTGAAGAAAGTCGTTGTTGCGCAGGGAGGTGACAACCCATGACGCGCTACAAGGTGCGTGACATCGATCGGGCCCTGGTGGGCAAGCTTGGCTTCGACAGACACGACACTCACCATCGCGTCTATCGACTCTGGCTGGATGGACAACTGGTTGCGCGTACTTTTGTCTCCCACGGCGAGCGCGAGATCGGTCCCTTCCTGGCTGACAAGATGGCTAAACAGATGCAACTGCAGATCTCCGAGTTTGGCGACGCGATCGATTGTCCCTTGAGCCAGGAGAGCTACTACCAGATCCTGCGTCAACGGCTCTCGAGCTAGACAGTCATTCAGAAACCGGGTTTTTGTCTTGCAGACCAAGGTCATGGCGCCATGAAAGGCCGTTGCGCAGACGAAAAC
>JACSRL010000621.1 GCA_014879765.1 Anaerolinea sp.
TTGCGCAGACGAAAACCATGCCCGCACGAGAAAAACCCGGTTTCTGTACGACTGGCTGAGCAGTTACGTATTTTGGGACACTTCAGCATTCATCGCTCTTGGTAATCAAGATGATGACCTGCATCTTCACGCGATTGCCGTCAGCAGCGAGCTGGAGCAGCGTAGGGCGCACATTCTCACGACGGATGCCGTCTTAGTCGAGGTAGCCAACTCCTTTGCCAAGGTTGCATATCGTGCATTGGCACAACGCATGATCATCACTTTGAGCAAGCGGGTTTCATACGTTTGCTGCCTGGTTCATCCGCCGTTCGTTAGCTCATAGACCCGGTTGATCGTTGCGCAGGGGGCAGAAAACACGTTGCCAACGTGACTACTCGTCGCGCAGATTGCACAAGCTGCTGGCAGTGAGTACAATACGCCCATGCCGCGGCGCGTCCTGGCGCGGCGCTATCCTGTCCTAATTCAAGGAGTCCTGAACTTGTTCAGGTATTTTCAAATCATCACGCTCGCTTGTCTGGCGCTGTTCAGCGTCGTGGGCGCTGCCCTGCCGGCCGGCGCCCAGACTGAGGCGCCGCAACTGGCCACCTGGGATGTGCAGCTCTGGCCGGAGTACGACGATCCCTCGCTGCTGGTGATCATCACCGGCGCCGTGGCCGAGGGGACCGCGCTGCCCCAGACGCTGCGCATCCCCGTTCCGGCCGGCGCGCGGGTGCATGCCGTGGCCTATCCCGACGCCACCGGCAACCTGCTCACCCTGCCCTGGACGGCCGAGGCGGGCGCTGATGGGCAGGTGGTGGCCCTGGAACTGGATCAGCCCCGCTTTGTCGTCGAGTATTACGCCGATATCCTCAGCCCGCCGCCCAGCCGCAGCTTCAGCCTCGATCTGCCGACCCCCTACGCGGCGCAGCAGGCCTCGCTGGCCCTGCGCCTGCCCGCCCGCGCCAGCGATTTGCAGGTCACGCCCGCCATGACGGCCGGCGGCCTGGACAGCCTGGGCAACCCCACCTACACGCTGGATCTGGGCGCTTTGCCGGCCGGGCAGAGCGTGCCGGTTCAGGTCAGCTACACCAAGGTCGACGCGACACCCTCGACGGCGCAGCAGGCGGCGGCCACGCCGGCGGCGGCCGCGCCGGCCGCGGCCGCCACGGACAGCTCACCCGCCTGGCTGCCTGGGGTGGTGGGCGTCGCGCTGGGGCTGGTCATCGGCGCGCTGGCCGTCTATCTGCTGTGGCGACGCCAGTCCGGCGGCGGCTCGCGGCAGGCCAGGCGGCGCAAGGCCCGCCGGCAGGGCGCCGCGCCGGCGCGGCCGCCGGCCAGCCAGCCGGCCAGCCAGCCGGCCGCGGCCGCCGCACAGAACAAGTTCTGCGTCCAGTGCGGCCAGCAGTTCGAGGGCGACGACAAGTTTTGCCGCAGTTGCGGCGCGGCGCGGCGCTGACAACGGCCGGTTTTTTCAGGAGACAGATGATGACCATCAAAGTTGGCGTGCTGACCAGCGGCGGCGATGCGCCGGGCATGAACGCGGCCCTGCGCGCGGTGGTGCGGGGCGGGCTGAGCCGCGGCGCACAGATCTACGGCATCCACGAGGGCTGGCAGGGCGCGGTCGACGGCGGCGACAAGATCCAGCCGCTGGGCTGGCGCTCGGCCGGCGGCATCCTGCAAAAGGGGGGCACCATCCTGGGCACCGCCCGCTCGGCTGATTTTCAGACCCGCGAGGGGCGCAAGAAGGCAGTTTTCAACCTGGTCAGCCGGGAGATCAGCGGTCTGGTGGTGATCGGCGGCGACGGCTCGTTGACCGGCGCGCTGACCCTGTGCAACGAATGGCCGGCGCTGCTTCAGGAGCTGGCGGCCGAGGGCAAGCTGCCGTTGGCTGTGGGAGAGACGCCGGCGCCGCTGCGGGTGGTGGGCCTGCCCGGCTCCATCGACAACGACCTGTTCGGCACTGATATCTCCATCGGCGCGGACACCTCCTTGCAGACCATCGTCCACGCGGTGGACCAGCTCGAATCGACCGCTTCCTCGCACCAGCGCACCTTTATCGTGGAGGTGATGGGGCGCAACTGCGGCTATCTGGCGCTGACCAGCGCGCTGGCCAGCGCCGGCCACTGGGTGTTGATCCCAGAGGAGGAATTGGATGCCCGCTGGCATCAGAAGATGGTCAAGGCGCTGCAGCGCGGCCGCGAAGAGGGCCGCCGTCACGTCACGGTGATCGCGGCCGAGGGGGCCCGTCACCCCGACGGGCTGCCCATTCGCGCCGAGACCATCCAGCAGATCCTGCAAAAGCAACTGAACGTCGATGTGCGCGTCACGGTGCTGGGACACGTGCAGCGAGGCGGCGGGCCCAGCGCCTTCGACCGCATTTTGGCCACGCGGCTGGGGGTGGCGGCCATCGACGATCTGCTCGACATGCCAGCCGACACGCCGCCGCGCATGATCGGCCTGATCAGCAACCAGCCCACGGCCACCCCGCTGGCTGAGGTGATCGGCAAGAGCCAGGCCGTGGGCAAGGCCATCGAAGAAGGCGCCTACAGCATGGCCCTCTCGCTGCGGGGAACCAGCTTTCGCGATCAGCTCGGCCTGCTGAAGATTCTCTCGCAGGCCACGCCGGCGCCGGTCGATAGTTCATTGGGCGCGATCGCCATCGTCACGGCCGGAGCTGACGCGCCCGGCATGAACGCGGCCGTGCGCGTGGCTGTGCGGCGGGCATTGAACGCCGGCGCGCGGGTGGTGGGGGGCATCAACGGCTTCCGCGGCATGGTGCGCGGCCAGGTCGAGGAGCTGAACTGGATGTCGGTCAGCGGCTGGGTGGGCTTGGGCGGCACCCAACTGGGCTCCGGCCGCTATGATTTCGAGCCGGATGACTTGGGCAGGCTGGAGCGGGTCTTGCAGCAGCACGGGGTGCGGGCCATGCTGGTGCTGGGCGGGCTGAACGCCTACCACAACGTGGCTGAGCTGGTGCGCCGGCGCAACCGCTATCCTGGCTTCAACATTCCCATCGTCTGCCTGCCCACCACCATCGACAACAGCGTGCCCGCCACCGACTATGCAGTGGGCGCGGACACGGCGCTGAACAATATCATCCAGGCCGTGGACAAGATCAAGGACACGGCCGGCTCCACCCACCGCGCGTTCATCGTCGAGGTGATGGGGGAGCAGTGCGGCTATCTGCCGCTGATGAGCGCGCTGGCCTGCGGCGCCGAGCGCGCCTATCTGCCCGAGGATGGCATCGCCGTGGGCCGGTTGGAGGCGGATGTCGAGGAGCTGAGGGAGGGCTTCCGTTCCGGCAAGTCGCTGGGCATCGTCATCATGGGCGAATATGCCTCCCATCACTACAACACCGATGTCATCCGCCGCGTGATGCAGGAGGAGGGGCGGGATGAGTTCGAGGTGCGCGCCTGCATCCTGGGCCACGTGCAGCGCGGCGGCGTCCCCACCCCCTTCGACCGCATCCAGGCCAGCCGCTTTGCCAACCGCGCCATCCTCCACCTGCTGGATCAGATTCGCGAGGATGACAACAGCGCCCACGTGATCGGTCTGCTGGGCGGGCGCATCGAGCTGACGCCGCTGGACGAGGCCATGGCCCTGCTGGACCCCAGCGCCGGCCGGCCCAGGCAGCAGTGGTGGTACGAGCTGGGCCAGGTGCTGGAACGGATGTCGCGCAGCCCGAAGGGATGAAGGGGAAAGGATGAAGGATGAAGGATGAATGGGGAGCCGAAACGGTGAATGGAATTCACCGTCTGAACCTGCAAAGCCGCCTCAGCGGCTGGAGATGCGCTTCCCCAGCCGCTGAGCAACACGGTGAATGGAATTCACCGTCTGAACCTGCGAAGCCGCCTCAGCGGCTGGAGATGCGCTTCCCCAGCCGCTGAGGCGGCTTCGTGCTGTTCAGCCAGGGA